>JAJYCH010000403.1 GCA_021778575.1 Planctomycetota bacterium | reverse complement strand
GCATTATTATCTATTAGCAGGACCGGGAGGGGATCAACTGATCGCGACCTTCACTCTCGGCCTGGCCCAGCAAGCCCAGTTTGGCGATCAGGACCTCCGGATGATCCGTTCCCTTGAGTGGAAGTGACGTCGACGTCGCCCCTCGCGGACGGAGCCCTTGCGCGGTGGTTCTCGCACCAGGAGTTCGTTCCCCATGATCCGCTCGCCGTCTGCTTGGCATTCGTTCACGAGGGGCTTCGGGCTCGCGTTCGGGATTGCGCTGGCCCTGACCGCGATCGCTTCGGGCCAGACCGGTCCGGCGTCGGGTCCCGAGGTCGTGATCACCACCACCCCCACCAAGACCCAGAAAGTTTCCGACCTGACGGCGCGTTACCGATTTATCGAGCGTTATGTCGGCCTGGACGAGCATACCGGGCCGGGAGCGGTGGCCTCGTACCGGACCGGGATCGTCGAGGTAGTAAAGGAGTCGCTCGAAACCTCCAAGGCGGCCCCCAAGCGGACCGAGACCACCCGGACCTCGGTCTTCACCGAGCGTCCGGCCGAGATCAACGGGATCGGCAACGTGACCTCGGTGACGCGGACCTACGAGACCTTCTCGGAAAAACCGACCGATCCGCTCGTCACCGGCGGCAAGGCGCTTGAAGGACTGTCGATGCTGGTCCGGAGCCGGTTAGCCGAGCTGCCGCAGATCCTCTGCCTGACCGACGGGCGTCGGATGACGGAATTCGAGTATGACGTCGCCGCTCACCAGATGTTCATCCCGCAAATCTCGCTGTTGGTTCCGATCCAGGTCGTCCGGGTCGGCGACACCTGGAAGGTCACGAGACGAGCCGCGCAGGCGCTCCTGGGAGACCCGTTGATCGTCGGTGATGGGCTTGTCGGCAAGCTGGTCGAGATCCGCAAGGAAGTCGACGGTCCCCTGTCGGTGGCCTTGATCGAGGTCACGGGGAAGCTCCCGACCACACTGGGGGATAGCACGATCAACGCGCTGGTGACGTTCACGTTCCACGGCGAATCATCGCTCCGGGCGCTCCAGGGGAAGGCGTCGTTTCCCCCTCGGCCGACCGAGGACATCACCGAAGGGCGAGGGTCGATCACCGAGATCCGGCTCGGCCGGGTGATCAGCGGCCCCTTACCGGGAACGAACCGGCTTCGCTATCAGTCGAACCGCGAGGTCACGATGCGTCGGCGGATCGGGATCGTCGAGGGGGCACCCCCGGCGCCGATTCTCAAGCTGATGCCCGAGCCCAACTTGCAAAACACCTGGCTGACCCATTACGACGCCAATTATCGGTATGCTCTCGACCACCCGCAGGACCTGCTGTTCCCCGAACGGAACCTCGCGGTCGCCGAGCCCCGAACTTCGTTCATGACCCGGTCCAGCCGCGACGGGCGCGACCTCTTCCAGGTCGAATTCGTGCCCAGGACACTCGCCCCCGCGGACCTCAAGACCGAACTCGCTGAGAAGTACAAGGCGATCAAGATGGAGGTCATCAAAGGAAACGAGGTCTGGCTCAACGAGGAGGAATGGGACAAGTTCAAGATGAAAGTCCATCGGATCGACGCCGAGGTGAAGCTGGCGAATCCCAAGGCCGTCGCCACCGCCGGAGCCCCTCGGATTCACTTCGATGGCTACCTCATTCTCTTCGGCCAGGATTCGAGCATCATCGCCATCACCTCGACCACCAAGGACGCCGTCGCACTCGTCCGCAAGGAGTTCGAGCAGATCCTCAAGACGATTCGACTCAACCCCGACAAACCGCAGCTCTGAACCCGAGAGGGTTCATGCTTCATTAGAGCAGTTCACAAGCGCGTTGTACGGATGGTCGCTTCGATTTCGCCGTGATTTCTGGGATTCGTAGGGTGGTGCGGAGCCTCGGCACCACCCTCCATTTTTCTGCGACGATCCGGCCGGAACTCTGTTCCAGCCGAACGCAAATCGCTCCAGTTCAAACCGCCGACCGTCGGCCAGCCAGCACCGTTGCCAGTTCTCCGGCGAGCCGAGCGTTGGCGACGATCAGTTCGCAGTTTGCTTCCAGGCTCTTGCCGCCGGTTGCATGGTGGAGATGGCCGAGCAAGAACGGTGTCACCGCTTTACCGGTGATCCCTCGGCCCTCCGCCATAGCGAGCCCCTGCGCCAGCGCGGCCTCCATCACCTCGCGATCGAGCGCCACCCGAGCCTCGACCGGCTGGGCGACCACGACCGCGCCGGGGAGCCGGAGGTCGCGGTGCGACCGGACGACACTGGCGATCTCTTCGGGCGTGTCGACCCTCCAGTCCAGGCCGAGCCCGCTGGAAACGGTCGTGAAAGCCGGAAACGTGGCGGTCCGATAGCCCAGAACCGCCACGCCTCGAGTTTCGAGCGCATCGAGCGTCGCGGGGATATCCAGGATCGACTTCACTCCCGAGCAGATCACCGCCATCCCGTCGGCCCGGGCCAGCTCGTCGAGATCGGTCGAGATGTCGAACGTGATCGCCGCCCCTCGGTGAACTCCACCGAGTCCGCCGGTTGCCATGACGCCAATCCCCGAGGCTCGCGCGATCGCCAGGGTGGCCGAAACGGTGGTCGCCGCGTCGAGCCCTCGGGCCACGACGCTGGAGAGGTCGCGCCGGCCCGCTTTCAAGAAATGATCCGACCGCGCCAGCGCCTCGATCTCCCGGTCGCTCAGACCGACCCGGATCATTCCGCCGATCACGGCAATCGTGGCCGGAACCGAACCCCCCTCGCGGACAGCCGCCTCGGCGCGTCGGGCCGTTTCCAGGTTCTCCGGCCAGGGCAGACCCTGCGCGATCAGGGTCGATTCCAGCGCGACGATTCCACATCCACTCTCGATCGCCTCGATGATATCGCTCGATTTTGTTTGCATGGATGGTACTTCTTGATGATTCCGCATTGTTGACAAGTTTTTTTGAACTTGAGGCCGATTTGAGGACAATCCCCGTAAGTCTCGTATAATTGTCTGGATCGCAATCCGAAGGGGCGAGTTTGAAGACGATGCGAGTGATTCTGGATGTGGTCCATGGTCCCCGGCGGGGCCAATCGTTCGTATTCGATCGCCACGATACGTTTATCGTGGGACGGTCGCGGTTCGTCCACTGCCCGATGCCGGAAGATTCGGCACTTTCACGCGATCATTTCATCGTCGAGGTGAATCCGCCCCGGTGCGAGCTTCGTGACCTGGGAAGCACGAACGGAACCTATGTTAACGACAACAAGGTCGACCGGATCCGGTTGAACCCCGGCGATATGATCGCTGCGGGGCAGAGCATTTTTTCGATCCGGATCGAAGGGGTGACCGGCGAAGGGGACGGCGGGGCGAAGCATCGGACGATCGCGCTGGGATTGGGGGGACAGGTTGTTACCTGTGCCGGCTGCGGTGTGAAGGCTCCGCCGGGGGTCGACATTGCCAGCGACTCCGACTCTCCGGTTCTCGACTCGATCCAGTGGCTTTGCGACCTCTGCCGGGGTGAGATCGCCACATCGCCCCAACCCGTGCCGACTTACACGACCATTCGACTGCTCGGTCGGGGCGGGATGGGGGTTGTCTACCAGGCCAAGAGCAACCAGTCGGGCCGGATGGTGGCGTTGAAGCTGATCGTCCCCGAGAGTGCGGCGGCCCGATCGGCGATCGACCGATTCTTGCGCGAAATGTCGGTGATCAGCCAGCTCAAGCATCCCAATATCGTCGAGCTGATCGAGCAAGGGATGAGCAAAGGGCAGTTCTGGTTCACGATGGAATACGTGGCCGGGACAAACCTGGAATCGCTTGCCATCGCCGAGCCGGGAAAATATCCGATCAACCAGGCCTGCCGGATGGCCAGCCAGGTCTTGAAGGGTCTGGAGCACGCCCACTCGCTCGGTTTCGTCCATCGCGATATCAAACCCGAAAATATCCTGATCGGCCAGTCGCCGGCGGGCCTGGTGGCAAAGATTTCCGACTTCGGTCTGGCCAAGAGCTTCCGAGGGCTGGGCCTGTCGGGCCTGACGTTCTCGGGCGAGATGCGCGGCACGGTGCCGTTCATGCCCCCCGAGCAGATGCTCGACTTCAAGGCCGTGCAACCGATCGGCGACCTGTACTCCACGGCCGCGACCCTTTATTACCTCATCACCGGTCAGTTCATCTACGACCAGGTGGGGGAGGGGGGCGACCTGATCCGGATGCTCCTGGAAGAACCGCCGGTGCCAATCCAGGAGCGACGGCCCGACGTCCCTGATGGACTGGCCCATGTGATGGCCAAGGGGCTCGCCCGCGATCCGGCCCACCGCTACCCGACGGCATCGGCACTCCGCCGGGCGATCCGGCCGTTTTGCTGAACCCGGCGAAACCGGCCCGCTCACGGCCCGACATGGCCATTCCGCAACACAATCCGTCGGGCCGGTCCCGGAAGTTCGATCCTGACAAAGCTGACCGGGTCGGGTGGCAGCGGTTCCGCCTTCAATGTCAGCGCGGGTTCGGAGACCCATGAGTCGAGCCAGTGCAGACTCACGACCACGGCTCCGTCTTCAGGCTCGACGTCGGCCAGTTCAACCCGATCGGGGGCCACGTCGACGAGCCGTCCCTTGCCTTTGAGGAAATAGCTTCGGGGACGGTCCAGGCGGTAGACCGCGTAGTCGGATTCTCCTTCGACCATGTACTTCTGCATGACCTCGGCGCCTGCCAGTCGGAGCATCGCCTGTTCTTCGTAGTCGTTCCGGGGGATCGGTCGGTTGAGCGACGAATACCGGGGGATCGTGCCGATCCGGACCGCCCCGGGATAGTGGTCGAACCAGAATCGCGACAGAGGCGACCAGCAAACCACGTAGCCCAGGTTATAAGTCCGGGCGTACTCGGCGAACATCTCGGGCGACCACTGGTCAATCGGTCGGTCGCCAAGCTGAAAGTCGCCGAACGCCGCTCCATTGTGATGCTTGATAAAGGCAGTCTGGTAGATCCCACCGATGAACATTCGCTTTTCCGAGCCAAGTAGATCGGGCAACAGCGGCGTCCAGTGCGTGCTCTCCGGGTCAGTACGTTCCAGAAGCCGAAGCTGGTCCTCGAACAGAATCCGGCCGGAGAGGTCCGTATTAGCCCGAAGGAGCTCGACCAGCATCCGCATCTCGGGCTTCAAGCCCACCACCAGCGGTCGGTAGTCCGAAAGGAGATACCAGCAGATCTTGAAATAATTTGGTTCCGCGGCGCCCCAGCTCCCAAGCATCGCCCCCCA
>JAJYCH010000402.1 GCA_021778575.1 Planctomycetota bacterium | reverse complement strand
GCGGTGGAATGGGTGGCATGGGCGGCGGCGGGATGCCCAATTGACGGGCGGATCGAGCGATCTTCAACCCCGACGGATCGAGTTCGGATATCGTCCAGCGAGGGACTTGCCATGCGAGGTCTACGTCACTGCGTTCCGCTGCTAGGTCTGCTCCTCGGGCTCGGGCTCGCGCTGCTGGCCCCCGGTTGTAACAGCAAGATCACCGGCTACAGTATTCGGCCTCCCTATGATAAGACCATCAAGACGGTTTACGTCCCGGTCTTCAAGTCGATCACCTTCCGGCGTGACGTGAACTTCATGCTGACCGACCTGGTCATCAAGGAAATCGAGCGACGAACGCCCTACAAAGTGGTCCAGAAGCCCGAGGAAGCCGACACGGTCCTCGAAGGAACCGTCAACTTCACCGAGAAGAACGTCGTCGTCGAGAGCCCGTTCAACCTGCCGCGTCAGCTCACGGCGACGATGATCGTCCTCGCCACCTGGACCGACAACACGGTCGACCGGAACGACAAGGAGCACCCGCCGTCACCCCCCGCGCCGATCGCCGAGACGTTCAACTTTTACCCCGAAATCGGCGAGACCTCCGAAGCCGCCTTCTACCGCTGTTGCGAGAAGCTGGCCACTCAGGTCGTCAACATGATGGAACAGCCCTGGTAAGCCCGGAAAGGCCGCGATCCATGAGCGTCTGGCGAGCCCGAGGAATCCTGTTCGCCGACGACTCGCGCCCCCGGGTGATGGGAATCCTCAACGTCACGCCCGACAGCTTCTCCGACGGCGGCCGATCGCTGGCGTTCGACGATGCCCTGAGCACCGCCGCCCGGCTGGTCGCCGAAGGGGCCGACATTCTCGACATCGGCGGCGAATCAAGTCGACCGGGGGCCGACATCGTGCCCGAAGCCGAGGAGATCGCCCGGGTCGTCCCGGTGATCAAGGCCCTCGCCGACCAGGGAACCGTGCCGATCTCGATCGACACGACCAAGCCCGAGGTCGCCGCCCGGGCGATTGCCGCCGGAGCCTCGATCCTCAACGATATCCGGGGGCTCGACGACCCGGAATTGCTGGCGCTCGCCGCGAGGTCCGGTGTCGGGGTGGTCCTGATGCACATGCAAGGCACGCCCCAGACCATGCAGATCAACCCGAGCTATGATGACGTGGTCGAGGAAGTCCACGAGGACCTCGCCCGCCGGATCGGTCGAGCGGTAAAGGCGGGGATTCCGCTCGAACGGATCAGCATCGACCCCGGGATCGGCTTCGGCAAGACCTTCGAGCACAACCTGGCCTTGCTGCGGAACCTGGAACGATTCCGCCGGCTCGGCTGCGTCGTGTTGATGGGAACCTCGCGGAAAGGCTTCCTGACCAAGCTCACCCGCCACCGAACCGAGGACCGGACGATCGCGTCTGTCACCTCGGCCCTGGCCTGCGCCCAGGCCGGGGCCAGAGTCGTCCGCGTCCACGACGTCGGGCCGACGGTCGACGCCTTCCGGGTCTGGGAAGGGCATCGCGGGTGGGATGTTACCATCGCGACCTGATCTTATGCTAAATTGCGGTCACCCGATGGTGGGCCGAGCCCACCCGACAAGCCCGCCGGGAAACGATTTACTCCGGAATCCTTTCCATCAATAGTATTCAATCCATGAATGACGGTCAAAATCTCGACGATCTGCGGAATCAATGCCAGGCGATGGCCGACCGAGCTAAATTGGCCTCGCGACGGCTGGCGCTCGCCCCTGGTTCGGCCAAGAACGGCTGGCTCCGTCGCTCGGCCGAGGCGATCCGGGCTCGCTCGGCCGAGATCCTCGAAGCCAATGCCCGCGACATCGCGGCGGCTCCGGGGTTCGGTCTGAACGCGGCGGCGATCGACCGGCTCACGCTCAACTCCAATCGGTTGGCGGCGATCGCGACCAGCCTCGAAGAAGTCGCGAGCCTGCCCGACCCGATCGGCGAGGCGATCGCGTCGAGCCGTCGTCCGAACGGGCTGGAGGTCGCCCAGATCCGTGTCCCGCTCGGCGTGATCTTCATGATCTTCGAGAGTCGGCCCAACGTGACGGTCGACGCCGCTTCACTTTGCGTCAAGAGCGGGAACGCGGCGATCCTCCGTGGTGGCAAGGAAGCCATCCTCTCGAACCAGGCACTTTACCGCGTGCTGGCCGACGAACTCGCGCCCAGCGGCCTGCCATCGGACGCGGTTCAGCTCGTCGAGACCACCGACCGGGCGGCGGTCGGTCACCTCCTGGGCATGCCCGAGCAGATCGACCTGGCGATCCCCCGAGGCGGCGAGAGCTTGATTCGCCGGGTCGTGGCCGAGGCGAAGATGCCCGTCTTGAAGCATTATACGGGCAACTGTCACGTCTACGTCGATGCCGCGGCCGACCTGGCGATGGCCGTGAAAATCATCGTCAACGCCAAGACCCAGCGCCCGGGGGTCTGCAACGCCGCCGAGACCTTGCTGGTCCATCGCGACGTGGCGGAGTCGTTTCTACCGCTGGCTGCCGATGCCCTGACGAGCAAGGGCGTCGAACTTCGTGGCGACGAGCCGACGCGCGTCCTCCTGCCCAGCGTCAAGCCGATCGTGCCGGCCGACTGGGACACGGAATATCTCGACCTGATTCTGGCCGTGGGAGTGGTCGAATCGATCGACCAGGCGATCGACCACATCACGCGGCACGGGTCGGGGCATACCGAGGTGATCGTGACCGGAAGCCTGGCCGCCGCCCGCCGGTTCGTGGCCGAGGTCGACGCCTCGGCCGTGATCGTCAACGCCAGCAGCCGGTTCAACGACGGAGGGCAGCTCGGACTCGGTGCCGAGATCGGCATCAGCACCGACAAATACCACGCCCGAGGCCCCTGCGGGCTCAAAGAGCTGACCACCACCAAGTGGGTCGTCCACGGCGATGGTCAGATCCGCGAATAAACGACAGCGGACTCCCCCGACTGAGCCCTTCCGGAATTACTTCCGGCGGGTTTGTTCGACGACCCACTCGCCGATGACCTTCAGGGCGTCGGGGGCGAAGGTTTCCTCGATCGTGCCGTATTCGGCGGGGGCTCCGGTCTTGCTGGTCTGGAAGAGATGGTTCAGACCGGTCATTTCACGGATGACGACAGCGGTCTTTCCGCCCGATTTGACCGCCAGTTCGATCGCTTCGAGGTTCTCTTTACAGGGGACCTGGAGGTCGTTGGCTCCGTTGATCGCCAGGATCGGACAGGTGACCTTCGCCAGCGTGGGGCGCGGGTCGTAGGTCAAGAAGTAGCGAAACCACGGGCTGTTCAGGGCCGCGAGCTGACTACCACTCGGGTCGACGGCGGCGGCGGCCTTGCGTTCCGCCTCGGGGAGCGCCGCGATCAGTTCGGCCTGGGCGGCCTTCAGCTTGGTCAGGGCCTGGGCCGCGTCGGTCGTGGAGGTGATGATCGCCAACAGCCGTTTCTGGTTCTGCACGCTCCTCTGGATCTTGTCCGGGTCAGCCCCAGCCGCTTTGAGGATCAAGCCAACCTGCGCCGCGATGATCTGGTCTCCCGGCAAGCCTGGCCCGGCCATCATCACGACGAACGCCACGTCGTTGGTCCGGGTCGCCACGATCGGCCCGATCAGTCCCCCTTCACTGTGGCCGATCAGCCCGATCCGCTTCGAGTCGATCTGGGCGTGAGCCTTGAGGAAATCGACTCCGCCGAGAACATCCTCGACGAAGTCGAGCGTCGTCGCTTCGGCCGGATTGCCGGTCGAGCCGCCGACGCCCCGGTCGTCGACCCGGAGAACCGCGATCCCTCGCCGGGTCAGGTCGTCGGCCAGGACGAGAAACGGCTTGTGGCCGAGCAACGTCTCATCGCGGTCCTGCGAGCCCGATCCGGTAATCAGCAGCGCGGCCGGGAACGGACCGGCTCCGCTCGGGATGGTGAGTGTTCCCGCAATCCGGACCCCTCGGGCGCGGCTGTCATAGCTCACTTCCTCCGAGCGGTAGGGGAAGGGTTCCCTGGGAAGCTGGGGACGGCGGACCTCGGTGACCTCGGCCACCTTTTTCAGTGTCAGCGGTAGAGAACGACCGCCTTGCTTCCACTCGCCGACGGCCTGAGCTTGCGATTCGTCGAGCTTGCCGTCAAAGTCGCCCACGTTCTTGATGGTGAATTTGAGTGATTGCTTGCTGATCTCGGTCGTGGTCACTTTCAGGCCAAAGGCTCCTTGATCGGGGCTGTCCATCGTCGACCGGAAGCCGTTGCCGGTGTCGGGGCGCACGTGAAACGCCAGGCGGAGCTTGATCCCGCCGTTGACCTGGAGCGCCCCTTCCCAGACATCCGAAGGACGGACCGGACCGGCAGCCCGGCGGAAGGTGATCGGGGTCTTGGTTTTCCCCTTGATCCATTCTCCGTTCAATTCCGTCCCGTCGGCGTCGAGCGTCGCCCGGAATTCGCGGGATTCCTGGCGGGCGATCAGGACGGCCTGGTTGTCCTTCAGGCTGACCTCATCGAAGCTGACGGCGGGTTGCGACTTCATGTCGGGGCTTTCGGCCCGGGCCTTCCAGTCGCCAGCCGTTCCTTTTTCAATCCGGAGGACCAGGCGGACCTCGATCGCTGGATTCGGGCTCAAGAACCCTTCCCAGTCCCCCTCCAGCCCCTTCGGCGAATCCGTCGCCGGGGCGAGCGCCAGGGCCATGGCCAGGATCGGACCAGTCAAAAGCATCGCAAGGTTCTCCGATGAGTTCGTGCCGCCGACGATAATCGCCCGGCTTGTCGAGAAGATTCGGATCAACGAGCGATTTATTGGCAAACTTCGCGATCCGACCATCGGGTCGGGCCGAGGGGTGTGCCCGGATTTTCTGGTGGTCTCAGGACGCCGATGCCCTGTGGATTGCCGACGAAGCCCCTATCTGGAGTGCGAGAGCTTGCTCTCGCTCTGGCGACCGGAGCTTACTCCGAGCCCGAGTGACAGGGCCAACGGTTTCCGGATCTGGACCGTGGAGCAAGCTCCACGAAGTAGAGCGAGAGCAAGCTCTCGCACTCCAGAGGACAAAGCCGTCCGAGACCCCCACCAGAAAACTCGGGGACACTCGGCCGATCTCTGTTTCAGTCACCGAACTCGCGCGAGGTGACCGGTTCCCAGCTCAGCTCGGTGGCCCGGTAGACGTGTCGGAGCGGCCAGTCGTCCAGGATTTCTTGAGCCAGCGGGCTCTTGCCGGTCAAGACGAACTCGGGGCGTTCGGTCAGGGTCCGCGCCACCAGTCCCGGTGAG
>JAJYCH010000401.1 GCA_021778575.1 Planctomycetota bacterium | reverse complement strand
TCCGGGTGTTGGGAGCGGCGTGGTCCTGACGCGTGAAGTAAGCCAGGTGCTGCTTGCCGGTGGTGAACATCACGCCGTTGACCTGGGCATCGGCTCCCGGTCCGATCAGGGCGACCTCCTGATTGACCTTCGCCAGCCTCGATCCGAGACCGCCGACCGTCCACTGAATCCGAGCATCCGCCCCGACCAGAGCCCGCTCTCGGCTGAAGTGCCAGGTCGAAGCGTCCCAGTTCTGAACGTTGACGAACTGGAGATTGGCCCCCTTGCCGACGAAAAGTTCGACCGCTCCGGCGTGAATGGCGGGAGTGTCCTCTCGGCCGACGCTGGCGGTTTCGCGAACCAGGGTGGCCTCGGCCCCTTCTTCGAGCACGACGAGCAGGTGGTCGAGATCGACCGAGCCGGAGTTCGCCAGGCCGACCAGAGTGAACAGCGGGGTCTCGACCTTCACGCCCTTCGGGACGTAAAGGAGCGTCCCGCCGGTCCAGAACGCGGCATGGAGGGCCGTGAAGGCGTCGGCCGTCAGCGAGACGGCGTCGGTCAGGAAGTACCGTTCGAGGATCTCGGGATGGGTTTTGGCCGCCGTCGCCAGGTCGATGAGGACCGCGCCACCGAGCTTGGACGGATCGGCCGATCGCGTCGGTGTTCCGTTGATGTGTTCGAGACCCGCCGGGTAGTGAGCGACCAGGGCGTCCCAGGCCGGGGCGAGGCTCGATCGATCATCGGCGGTCGGGGCCACGGAGTTTGGCGAAACGAAGCCACCGAGCTTGAATCCTCGGATATCGGTCCGCCGCCATTCCTCGTCGCGAGCGGTCGGCAACGGCAGGGCGCTGAACGCCTGGAACGCGGCTTTCCGGCGGTCGATGAGCCAGGAGGGCTCGTCGCGACTCTTGAGGAACGACTCGAAGCTGGCCTCGGAGAAGCCTCCGACCGCGGTGGTTGGTGTGATCACGGATGCGCTGCTCATTGCGGGTGAATTCTCGCTTAAAGTCCGAGCCAGTGGCGAACGGCGGTTTCGATCGTGTCGAATTCCTCAACCGTAAGTTTGCCCAGTTTCTTAAAAACCTTGACGTTCGGTACGGTGACAATGTTTTGAGCGTCAAACGCCCCTTCATCCAGGAATTTCTTGGGAATTACAATCTCAAACTGTGAGCCCCGAGTACTCGTTGTGTGAGTGACAAGTGTGACGACCGCCCGGTCTTGATCGCCATAATTGATGCTGAAGACGACTCCTGGTCTCGTCTTGGAGGCATATCCGAGATCGACGACCCAGACCTCACCCCGCTCAGGCTTTGACATCAGCCGCCTCGCGGGCATCGATTTCGAGGAAGTTCATCTCAGCCATTCTGACTAGCTCTTCGTCTTCTTCGGAGAGAGGATCTTCGCGGATGGCTGAAGCTTTGCCGAGGGCATCGAGATAAGGTTTCATGAGTTGATTGGGATCATCGTGAACAGACAGTTCGAGGCTGTGAGAAGCAAGCCGGAGCCAATTATGCAAATTCTTAGCCTCGTGGAAAAACCGTCCGCTCAACAACTCCTCGGTAATCTCAGAATCCTCGTCTGATAGTTTCAGGTGAGTAATCTTGTTCCTAAGAGCCCTCAAGCTACGATGATTAAGTTTCAAGCCAGGCAGAGAGCGCCGTGATCCTTTCCGCTTCGCTGCATCTCGAATAAGCTCAAGTTTATCGACGATTGATTTATGAGTGTCAAAATCGGGGTCGATCAAACCGACCCAGCGATTAACCACCCCCTCAAAGTAATTGGTAAACGCCAAGAGTGATGCACGAACCATTCTCTTGTAGGTCAATGGCTCATTAGTGCGATCAAATTTGCTGGCCTGATCCTCGAAATAGCGATAGTCTTCGTACAGGTCATAGAGAATAGTGGGTGCATGAATCGTTGTTTTTCCATCCGGGGCAATGAGAAATGTGATTGAGGCTGCCATTTGATTGACCTCTCGTTGATTTGCGTATCGGGTTCAGTGCTGGAAATCTTCAATCTTGAGTGATGTGGCTTGGGCGCGGGGGGAATCGAACCCCTCGTCAGGCTCTTATAAGGAGCCCGCTCTACCATTGAGCTACGCGCCAGAGGGGCCGGGACGAGTTGCACGTCCCGATTCGAGCGAGCGAAAAGCGGCCTGAACACCGCGACCCCTTCGAGTGAAGGGTCGGTGATATCAAAACGCTTTTCACCATCTCCCACCTCCGGCATCCGAGTTCGTTTGACGATCGATCAGCCAACCGAGCCTGCCATCTTGAGCTGAGTGAGCTTGTTCATCTCGACGGTGTATTCCATCGGCAGTTCCTTGACGAGCCGCTCGATGAAACCGGCGACGATCAAGCTCGGAATCTTAATAGTCCTCATCGTAGAGTTCTTTTAACCTTTTTTTGACACTCGCGATCTGGCTCTTGATGAGAGTCTCGTTTTTCGCCCAAGACCCCTTTTTTCCAGGTAATCCAGAGTGCGATTCAGATCATCGATCTCTTCCTTCAATTCCTGAGCCGATGGCTTGGTCTCGATCACGATAGACCTCCCTTTCGCATAAGATGACTGAAGATATCAAGGTGCATACGGATACCCGATTCCGTCTAACCAATCTCTCAGCCGCTTTCTGCCGAACTGGGGTGTTTTCGGTTCGTAGAGGATCATCTCATTCGATACAAGTGGGGGAGATCCGAACGCCTCCGTCAAGACAACAGGCATTGCTCGTTCCCAGCAACTTTTCAATAAAGGCTCGTCAATTGATTTGGGGCACCGTGGAGGCTTCAGGAACAACCCGTTTCCAAGGGAGGAGAACGGGCTGTCCTCCAAAGATCTCTCAGCCGACCGACCCTTCCATCTGGAGCTGAATGAGCTTGTTCATCTCGACGGCGTATTCCATCGGCAGCTCCTTGACGAGCGGCTCGATGAAACCGGCGACGATCAAGGTCGCGGCTTCTCCTTCGGACAGGCCCCGGCTTCTCAGGTAGAAAAGCTGTTCCTCGCCGATCTTGGAGACGCTGGCCTCGTGACCGATCTTGACGTCGTCCTCGTCGATCTCGATATAAGGATAGGTGTCGGATCGGCTGGCGGGGTCGAGGATCAAGGCGTCGCAGACGACGTTCGACTTCGAGCCGTGGGCACCACTGGCCACCTTGAGCAAGCCGCGATAGCTAGCCCGGCCGCCGTTCTTGCTGATGCTCTTGGAGATGATCCGCGAGCTCGTGTAAGGCGCGGCGTGAACCACCTTGCCGCCGGCGTCCTGGTGCTGCCCCTTGCCGGCGAAGGCGATCGAGAGAATCTCGCCCCGAGCTCCCTTGCCGGTCATGTAGACCGACGGGTACTTCATCGTCAGGCGGCTGCCGAGGTTGCCGTCGACCCATTCCATCAGCGCGTCTTCCTGGGCCACCGCTCGCTTGGTCACCAGGTTGTAGATGTTATTGGCCCAGTTCTGGATGGTCGTGTAGCGGCAGCGTCCGCCCTTCTTGACCAGAACCTCGACAACGGCTGAGTGCAGGCTCTCGCTCGTGTAGATCGGCGCGGTGCAGCCTTCGACGTAGTGGACCTGGGCCCCTTCCTCGACGAGGATCAGGGTCCGCTCGAATTGGCCCATGTTCTCGGCATTGATCCGGAAATAGGCCTGGAGCGGGATGTCGACCTTCACGCCGGCCGGGACGTACACGAACGAACCGCCCGACCAGACCGCCGTGTTGAGCGCGGCGAACTTGTTGTCGTAGGTCGGGATGATCGTGCCGAAGTACTGTTTGACCAGGTCTTCATGTTCACGGAGGGCCGTGTCCATGTCGGTGAAGATCACGCCCTTCTTCTGCAAGTCTTCGCGGAGGCTGTGGTAGACCACTTCCGAGTCGTACTGGGCGCCGACTCCGGCGAGGAACTTCCGTTCGGCCTCGGGAATCCCGAGCTTGTCGAAGGTGTTCTTGATCTCGGCGGGAACGTCGTCCCAGGTTTTGCCCTGGCGGTCGGCGGCTCGCATGAAGTAGCGGATGTCGTTGTAGTCGAGGTCGGCGAGCTCACCGCCCCAGATCGGGTTCGGCTTCGACCAGAACACTTCGAGCGCCTTCAGGCGGATGTCGCGCATCCACTTGGGCTCGCTTTTCATCTCGGAGATCTGCTCGACGGTCTCGCGGGTCAGCCCTTTGCCGGACTGGAACGAGTAGTTGGCCACCGAGTCATGGAAGCCGTACTTGTACTCGTCCTTGATCCCCTCGACCTGGGCATTGAGATCGGTCGCCATGATATGAGTCGTCCTTTGAAGGATCGTGAGGCGCGGGTTCGTTTAAGCGGTGGTCGGATGGGTCTTGGAGGGTGCGCCGGGGGCACCCTCCAAGGAGTACCGATGGATCAGGAAGTCGCCGATTCGAGGGGTTCCTCTTCACGGGCGGCTTCGGGATATTTTTCGCGAATCCAGTCATAGCCTTCGGATTCGAGCCGCTTGACCAGCTCGGGCCCGCCGTCCTCGACGATCTTGCCGCCGAAGAGGATGTGGACGAATCCCGGCTTGATGTAGGTCAAGATCCGCTCGTAGTGGGTGATCACGAGGATACCGGTGCCGATCTTGGCGGCCACGCGGTTCACCCCTTCGGAGACGACCCGGACGGCGTCGATGTCGAGGCCGCTGTCGGTCTCGTCGAGGATCGCAAACGCCGGGCGGAGCATGGCCAGTTGCAAGACCTCGGCGCGCTTTTTCTCGCCGCCGGAGAACCCTTCGTTGAGGTAGCGGCGGGCGAATTCCGGGTCCATGCCCAGCTCGTCCATCTCCTGGCGGATCTCCTTGCGGAACTCACGCATCGAGATCAACTCTTCGCCGTCCTTGCGATCCGGGTTGCGGATGTTGGTCACGGCATGCCGGAGAAAGTTGGCGACGGTCACGCCCGGGATCGAGGTCGGGTACTGGAACGCCAGGAACAGGCCGGCCTTGGCCCGTTCGTCGGGTTCGAGCGCGAGCAGGTCCTGACCGTCGAGTGTGGCCGTCCCGCCGAGGATCTCGTAATTCGGGTGTCCGGCCAGAGCGTAGCTCAGAGTGCTCTTGCCCGTGCCGTTCGGCCCCATCAGGGCGTGAACTTCCCCCTCCTTGATCGTCAGGTTGACCCCTTTCAGGATCTCCTTGCCATCGATCCCGACCCGGAGGTTCTCAATCTTCAAGACCTTGCTCATGAATAACCGCCCCGATGCTCGGGATCTCCTCGCTGAAGGCTCAAAATAGGGTAAGATAAATTGAAATAT
>JAJYCH010000400.1 GCA_021778575.1 Planctomycetota bacterium | reverse complement strand
TGATGGTTCCCTGGGTCTGGAGGAAGGCAACCTGGTTTCCCTGGGGAGCGTTGGGGTTGCCGAAGGTGAAGCCCGACCCGTTGCCGGTGACTCCGACCCGTTGCCCGGGCTTCCCGAGAAGGTCCAGGGAGATCCGGTCGGGGCGTAAACGTAGGCCGAGAGACCGGAGCCGACCGGGATCGTCTCGAAACCGCTGTCGCCCACGGTCGGAACCGCCGGGGTCGTTGGTCCAATCAGGTCGGGAATGAGCTGGTTGGCGATCGGGGAACCAAGCCCGGTCGCCTGGTCGTAACCGATGGTGGCGGGGTGGGTGTTGTTCCCGGTCGTGATGTCCAGGAAGTCTCCCTTGGGATTGGTATACGAGGTTCCGCCAGCCAGGCTGTACAGAACCGAGTTCGTTCCGTAAGTCTGTCCCGTTCCGACCGACGACTTACCGGCATTGGCCAGCCCTTCATTGGCCAGGGCGATCAGCCCGGCCCACTGCGGAGACCCGGCGCTGGTCCCGCCGACCCCGACCCAACCACCATTGTTGTAGACATAGACGCCCGTCGAGGGATCGGCGTCATACGAGACGTCGGGCGTGGTCCGGAATCCGGTGCTCTGGAAGCCTTGCTGGAACGCCGGTTCGGTGATGTAGGCTGACGTACCGCCGCCGCCGGACGACCAGGTCGATTCCGTGATCCGGTTGCCCGCCGAGTCGAGCGTGAGAGTGGTCCCGCCGACTGACGTGACGTACGGCGAGATCGCCGGGAAGAGCAACTGACCACCGGTATCGCCCGACGACGCCAGGAAGGTGACGCCGGGAGCATTCTGCGGCGAGAAATAGCTGTTGAGCGACGACTCACTCGAATATTCGCCACCCCCCCAGCTCATCGAGACCTGGGTCGCCCCTTGATTGACGGCATAAGTCACCGCGTTCAGGAGATCGGTGTCGTTCGACGAGAATGCCTCGACCAGCAGAATCTTCGCGCCTGGGGCAATCGCATGTGCCCATTCGACATCCAGAGCCGTCTCCAGGCTCCAGCCCGAGTTGACGCTCATCGTCCCTTGAGAGGTTTGCGGCGTTGCCACCGTCAGGTTCGCCACCGGCAAGCCGAACTGAGTATCGAACGCCGCCAGATCCGTGGCGATGGTCGGGTCGAGGTAGGCGTCGACGATCGCGATCGTCTGTCCCGTTCCGTCCAGATTGGTCAACTGATCGACGCCGTAGGCGTGACGGATCTGCGACGGGTTGTACGGACCCGATGCCGCCGGACCCGCCTGGGCGCCGATCGTGGTCGGTGCGGCCACCGGATGGCCAACCGAAAGCGGAACCGCATACTGGCCGAACGACGAGTTGACCGGCAGTGAGACCGTCGACAGAAGCTGGCGATCCTCGAGAAGCTCGACCCGGATCGAGACGCGAGCGGACCTCTTCGGCCTTCGGATGGCAAATTGTCGCATAGGTGCAAACTCCATCCAACCCCTGGGGAAAGGGGGCTGGGTCGTTAAATCACGTAGTATTTGAAGAAGTGTGCGAACGACGAGACGAATATCAGACGAGTAATGATCAGAGGCATCAACCCGACGGACGACCGGGGGGAATTAGAGACGCGAAATTACCGGACACGGGAAACGTGCGGAATATCGATCAAAGTCGTCCTAGATTATGCCATGGAATATTCAATATCGCGTCGACTGGGGACAAATTTCAATAGAGCCACGCAATTTTGATGGGAAATTATCAGACAGAAACGATTGATTGACCGATTTCGCGGCCGAATTTCCGCGAAAACCCTGGTCCAGATGAAGTGGTCGGTTCCGTGACATCAGGTTGTCAACCACGCGATGACATGATGCGCAACGTCGACACTGACAACGGCCAGCACCGGCAAGCTGGCCAGGATCAAGCTCGTCAGTCCGATCCACCAGCCGAGAAACCGGCCCAATACCAGCCGGTTGCCGCCCACCAGGTCGAGCGCCGAGGCCGGTTCCCATCCTTTCCCCACGACGATCCGGATCAGCCGATAGCCCGACCAGAGCCCGAGGATTCCGATCACCAGCATGCCTGGTTGATTGATCAGGGGAGCAGCGAAGGTCCAGACAGCTTCCAGTCGCATCATGAGAAACCAGTACTCGTCATCATCCTTCCAGAATCGGAGCACCATCGCCGCCACGATCATCAAGCTGCCGACGCCAACGATCCCGCCGAGAACCCACCGAGACCAGGGATTGCTGATCTGGGACTCGGCAAGGTCGGTCGGATCGACCAGACGCGAGGCCGACCTGGCCGAGATCCCCGCCGCCAGTCCCGCCGACCCCAGCGCGATCGTTATCAGGGTCGAGCGATCGAAGATCGTCGCGATCCCCTCGGCGACCATCGGGCTCAGCTCGGGGATCGCCCGCGCGACCACGAACCATGCGCCGATCACCGCCAGCAAGACCGTCGCGATCCGTCCCATCAGGCCAAGCCACGACCGAGGAGTCCGCGCGGCCAGCGGATCGCTTTCCGCCGCCCGCAGGTCGTCGTCAATCCAGAGCGCCGTCAGCAAGCAGCCCACCAACCCCGGCAACGCTTCCAGACATGCCAGGTCGAGCCGATCAAACAGGACCGGTCGGGGGACCAGCGGCGCCCGTCGGAGCGCCAGCCGGACCGCTTCGAGCGCGAGCAGCACCAGATACGGAAAGTTCCCGTTACTGAGCCCGACGTACACCGCAGCAACCACGGCTCCGACGACCACCGACAACCGCGAACTCCAACCCGGCTGCAACCGGGGATCGCGCCGCCGGGGTCCGACCGGAGCCAGAGCCAGGAGCAAGCCCACGATCGCCAGCATCGTGATCAGAGGGATGACGTCGAGTCTCATGGACTTCGCCCAGGTGGCGGCCATCGTCGCCCAGGGATCGTTCGGGTGAACGACGGTCGAGACAACTTCGAATATCATCCACCCCAATCCGCCCAGGGCCAGGAACCGCCAGAGAGCCGACCCGACCCAGCCTGTCCGACCTCGATCCCGCCAGCGGCGGACCCCCTGCCCCAGCAAGATCAAGCCGGTCGCCACCGCCAGGCTGAGGACGATCAGGCTCAAGACCTCCGAACGGTCGGGAAGCCCCCCCTGCCAGCCCGCCATCGAGCGCCGGACCACGTCGAAAACAAACGCCGAGCCGATCACCAGACCCATTAGGTCCCCGAGCCTGACCTGCATCCGAGCCCCGGTTGCGCCGCTCATCGCCCACCTCTCGACGACCATCTCTGACTTTTGTCAGACGAGTGATCAGAGTAACAGATCGTTGTGCGGATGAAAAGGGTGGATTCGATGGAGTGCGGTCGTGAGCCGAGATTGCCTGGGAACCTCTCGGATCAGAATTTGTTGTAGCGAGGCCAGGCCGCATCCGTCCAAAAGCGATGGTGGGCCTCGCTTGAGGCTCGGCACCACCCTGCATTTGGGATTGTTGCGGCTCCGCCGCGCTACGGATTACTGGAAATGCGTCATGCAAGACGTCGATCCCGGTGCGTCTTCGTGAAACTCGACGACACCCTACCGGGATCAACTCTTGTTTGAGTGGCACCAGCGAGAGGAATCAGTCCCTTCGACCGATGCTCAGGCTCAGCGGCATCTCCAGCCCGTGGGTTTCGAGGAGTTCGGGGTTGCCGAGAACTTCGACGGTCGGGCCGCTGGTGACGACCCGGCCGTGGTCGAGCAGGATCGTCCGGGGGCAGAGTTCGAGCGCCATTTCGAGGTCGTGGGTGGCGATCAGCTTGGTCGCCGGAAGCGACCGGATCAGGCCGATGAAGCGTCGGCGGCCTCGGGGGTCGAGGTTCGCCGAAGGTTCGTCGAGGACCAGGACCGACGGGTCGCACGCCAGGACTCCGGCCAGGCAGACGCGCTTGCGCTCGCCGAAGCTCAGGTGATGCGGCGGCCGGTCGGCGGCATCGACCAGGTCGACCCGGGCCAGGCACTCCAGCGCGATCCGCCGGGCCTCCGACTTCTTCTTGCCCAGGTTGAGCGGGCCGAACGCGACATCCTCGATCACCGACGTGCTGAAAAGTTGGTCGTCGGGGTCCTGGAACAGCAGACCGACCCGGCGGCGGACTTCGGGGGCATTTCGGGCGTTGACCTCGATTCCATCGATCCAGAGGTTCGGCTCGGCCGGGTTGCTGGGCCGGCTCAAGCCGTCCGCGCCGTGGGTGTGCAACGCCTGGGCGTTCTTGCCGGTTCCGGGCAGGATGCCGTTGAGGTGCAGCAAGAGCGTACTTTTGCCCGCGCCATTGGGGCCGACCAGGGCGATCGATTCGCCGGGCATGATGCTCAGATCGACGCCATTCAGCGCGGGGCGACCGTCGGGATAGCGGTAGCGGAGCCCTCGGACCAGGACGGCCGGAACCCGTTCGTCGGCGTGGGTGGTCATCGGTCGTCGAGCCCTTCCAGGGTTCGCGCCGTGCCGTCCCACCCTCGCGCGAGCATCGCGGCGTGGACGCGCTCGCCCCGCTCGAACGATCTCAGGAACAACATGCCGATCAGGCCGGTCAACAGGCCGTAATCGAGCCGCCCTGACCGGTGAAAGCTCCGCGACCGCCGGGCCTGAACCATTCGCCCCAGCTCATCTCCCAGAATATGGATCTGCCGCTCCATGAACAGGAGCGTCGAGACCATCAGCCGGGGCATCCCCAGCCGTCCCATCGCCGCCAGCAAGACCCGGAACGGCGTGACGTGGACCAGAACCATCATCGCCAGGAAGGCCAGGCTATTCTTGGCCAGGATCGCCAGGGCGACCGCGACGACCCCCAACCGCTCGCGCTCAGGGTGCCCCGGCGCGACCAGCGCGGCCAGGAACCCGACCAGGACCAGGAATCCCAGCCAGCGGCGGAACAGCTCGCGCGGCGGGACGCCCGACAGGCCGATCATCAGGGCCAGGAACAACCCTTCCCCCGCCAGGACCCGCCAGGCTCCCGGAGGCGTGGCCACCACCCCGACGACGAAGCCGACCGTCGCCACCAGCTTGAGCCGGGCTCCGAGCCGGTGGAGCGGGCCGTCGCCCGCCTCGCTGTGGCGCTCCAGGCTCTCAAACCGCATCGAGGTCGTTCCAGTCGAGGTCGAGCCCGGCCCCCTTCGACTTACCGAGGTCGACCGACCGGGCCAGTCCCAACCCCACGCCGAAGACCACCAGCGTGCCGACCAACCCCGCCGCCGCCGTCGCCAGCGATTTCGACCAGGTCAGCCCGGGCATCGCGTAATCGGGGA
>JAJYCH010000399.1 GCA_021778575.1 Planctomycetota bacterium | reverse complement strand
CCGCCGGAGCGACCGTTGCCGCCGTCACGGGCGTGGGAATCGATATGATCTTGTATGCCGTGATGGTGCTGTTGATGGTCCGGGCCCCGCTGTTGCCTCGGGCTCGAAGCTGCTGCTTGGTCGCCGATTTCGAGCCGACGGGGGCGGCTTCGGTGAAGACGTGGATCTCGTCGGAGGTCAGGAACGTGTAATCCTTGGCCCTGGGGGCATCGAAGTCGATATCGCCGTTGCCGGTGAGGACCGTGGCGTTGGCCGCCTGCGCCGAGCCGAGGAAGATCGCCTCGCGTTCCTGGTTATCCGCCTGGTCGCGAGCGACGCCGAACCGACCTTGCATCCCTTCGATATATTTGAGCTTGGTCAACTTCAAGGGAGGAAGCACGGCCTTCGACGGGTCGCGAGCGATTCCGACGATCGACGTGAGCTGACCGATGATCTTGTTCCGTTCGGCGAAAGTCAGCTCATGAGGCGGCCAGAAGCCGTTGAGCTGGCGCTTCAAGTCCTCGATCGCCCGCGACTTGCCGGGCAGGCCGCGTTCGCCGGTATCGGCGACCATCTGGCCGTCGGCGTCGAAGACCCGGAAATGCAAGGTCTGGCGGACCGGGGCGACGATGAACAGCCGCTTCCCTTCGCGAGGGATCGAGGTCAGGTCGTTCATCGGCGGCATCAGCCGGAGGTCGTCCCCCGTCTCGCGCTGCCAGAGCCAGGTCGTGCCGGGTCCCGGGGCCTCGAACTCGCCGGTCCGCTTGTCGTAAACGACCCATTCCCCCTCGATCCGCTGCTTCTCCTTGAGTTCGCTCGTGCCGGGGATTTTCTTCTCGTTGATGATCTCGACACCGGGGACCTTGATCCGGTTTCGTTCCATCAGGTTCTTGCCTTTGCATTCGATCATGGCGATGTCGGGATCGGCCGACGCGGGGTCGTCCGACTTCTTCGAGCCCTTCGGGCCGTCCTTGGACAGGTCGATCGTCTTGTCCATGTAGACGTCCATCCAGTCGGCGACGAGTCGCGACTCGGTCATCCGGGCGTCGACGCCTCGGCGGTACTCGGTCAATCCGTTGGGGGTCCGGACTTCCTTCGACGTCCCTCGGAATTCGATCTTCGCGGCCGGATGGCCATCGAGGTCCATCGACTTGCCGTAGAACCGCATCTGGTCGTTCCAGGAGATGACGAGCTTGTCCTTGGTGGCCATTCCGGTCTTGACGGTCGAGGATTCGGACGGGACGCCCTTGTCGTCGAGCAGTCCGCGTTCGGTCATCTGGCTGTAGACGCCGGCCCCCTGGACCCAGGCGTAATTGGACTTCTGATCGAGCCCGACGATATCCTCGGCCTCGATCAGCTTCCCCTCGAACTCGATCCGGGCAACGGCGACCTGGGGCTGTCGGCGGTCGTTCGAGCGTGAGGCGAGCTTGGCTCTGGGGTCGATCGCTTGCGGCGGTTCCTCGGCCTTGATGGCGAACTTCATCAGGCCCTTGCCTTGCCCGGTCAGGTCGATCGCCTCGCCGTAGGCTTCGTTGGGCAAGGTGCTGCCGACCTTGGGGTCCTGGTGGACCATCACGCCGCCTCGGAGCATCGCATTTTCGAGTTCCCCCTGGGTTCCGGCCGAACCGAGCAGGAGCGTCGCCCAGATCCGGTCGGCCCGGCCATCGATGGCGGGCTCCGGAGGCGCGGCGGGCTTGGGCGCGGGGGGAGGCGGTGGCGGAGGAGCGGGACCACCGGCGACCAGCGTGGGTCCGACCACGACGGGGGGCGGCGGTGGGCTCTTGAACTTCGCCCGGAGGAAATGCCGGGCGGTCAGTCGCTTGCTGGGCGCGGTCAGGTGAGCGTCCTGGTTGGCGACCAGCCACTTGATCTCGGTCGGTCCGTCAGGGGCCTGGGGATTGACCTTGGGCGCGGACTGAAACTCGGCGACGATCGACCGCTGGGCGTCCAGGGTCGTGGTCTGGCCGGGCTCGGTCGGCGTGGCCTTGCCCTGGTCGACCAGTTTCGAGACACCGGTCAAGGTGATCACCCGGCGGAGGGTTCCCTTCGGCGGCGCGGCCATCAGGCCATCGCGGATCGCCTTGGCGGCCTCGACGTGCGGTGTCGGCATCAAGCCTTCGCGGTCGCGCCAGGAGATCAGTTCCATCTCGTCTTCCCAGTACGCGGTCCGCTGGATCGGCGCGTTCCGGGCGGGGCGTTCGTCGGACCGGCCCGGTCCTCGGGCGATCAGTCGCGACGTCCCCGCGTTCTGGGGACCGTAGTCGAAGATCGTCGCGTCCTGGGCTTTCATGATCATGAACGACTTGACCTTGCCGACCTCGGCCGACGTCAGGTCGAATTCGGTCCGCTCGATGTGGAGCTTCCGCGAGGCTCCGCCGTTCAGATAGGTGAAGTCCGGGGTTCCGTCGTCGTGTTTCTCGTGGACCAGTTCGACGCAACGGGCGTTCAAGCCTTGCGATTCGGACTGAATCCAGACCGCGTCGCCCCGGGCGATCGCTCGCTGCAACTGAAGGTCGGTCATCGGCCCGCTCGATCCGGCCGGAGTCGTGTCGGGACCGGCGATCTCCAGTTCGTTGAGTTCCGGGTCGTCAAAGGTCAACGGCTCGGCCTTGGGTTTGGGCATCAAGGTCAGGTAGAGCGTGTCGGAGTCGAGCTGGTCGGTCTTGCTGGTCCCCCGGACGACCCGGACATTGACCCGGAATCGGGCCAGGGTCGGCTCGGGCTTCCGGTTCAGGTCGGGCGGTCCGACGGTGACGACCGGGACCGGTTCGGGCAGGTCGATCTCCATCTCGCGATCGCATCGGAGGTCGATCGGCACGTCGCCCGACTTCTCCGGCCTGGACTTGCCGGGCAAGACCCCGGTCGAACCGGCGTTCTTGATCATCAAGTGAATATCACGATAGACAACGATCTTCTCGGCGTCGAACGCGCTGCCCGAGCCGCCGCCTCCGGTCGAACCGGCGGGGCTGGCTCCCGGTTCTTTCCGACGGAGCTGGATCATCATTCCCAGGCCGGTGAGCGTCAGGTTCCGGTCTTCGAGGAGAACTTCCGAGTCGGAGGTGATCCGGAGGCTTGCCTCATCGTAGTCGACCTGCCCCATCGGACCGACCCGGAGGTCGTCGCTGCGATCCTCGGGCGTTCCCTTGTCGTCGCGAAACCGGACGTTGTTGATCAGCTTGGCCGAGGTGATGTGCGACGGCTCTCCGGCCTGCGGCTTGAGCATCCCGAACGGCTGGCTCATGTTGACGATGGCGAAGTCGCTGGTCGCCGTCTTGTGGCTCTTGCCGTCCGGCGAGACGATGATCACCGCGAACGGCGAGAGCTTGAGCTGTTTGCGATTGTTCAGCAGTTCATAGTTCTGCGCGTAGATGTAATAGCCGCGATCTTCTTCGTTGTAATTCAGTTTCAGGTCGTTTTGCGCGGCCCAGTGATCGGAACCCAAGGTTTCGCGAGCGAGCCTGGCCGCTTTCACGGCCGACTCGGCGTCTTTCTCGGGAAACGGCGTGATCTCGCCGACCCGGTTCGAGCCGAGCAGGTACGTGGCGACCGAGAACAGCCGCGCGTACGTGGCGTATCCGCCCAGCAACAGGCTCAGAGTGATGGCGATTTGCAGGGCTTTCTTGAACACGAGGGGTTCCGGTGTTGAGGACGTCTGTCCGGTCGCCAGCCACTCTCGACGCGCTTCGAGAGATCGATCAAACCACCCGACCACCTGGAGCTTTTCGGATCGGGCCGATCCTTGTCAAAATGACCGACCCGTTGCACAAATCGGTTCAATTCCGGAGCTACCGAATGAAGAGTATCATTCCGGTCAAATCCGGCTTCGATAACCGGCGATCACCCCATCCCAGAGTCCTTGATGCGTGAGGATCAACTCGATCACCTCGCGAACCGCGCCGCGACCGCCGGGCAATTGGCTCACATGATGGACCGACTCCAGGACCTCGGCCGCCGCGTCGCTCGGACAGACCGCCAGTCCGGCGACCCCGAGCATCCGGAGATCGGCGACGTCGTCCCCCATCGCGCAGGTCTGTCGAGGCTCGTAACCGAGGTCGTGAATCACCCCCAAAATCGCGGTTTTCTTGTCCGACGCCCCCTGGATCACCGGCGCGATCCCCAGTTCCTCGCCCCGGATCTCGACGCAAGCGGCCGACCTTCCCGAGATGATCGCGACCTTCTTGCCCGCCTTCCGCCAGAGCGTGATCCCGCTGCCATCCTTGACGTGAAAATGCTTCGACTCGATTCCCATGTCATCCACGATGATCGCCCCATCGGTCAGGACGCCGTCGACGTCCAGGACCAGCAACTCGATCGGTATGCAGCGCTCGACCAGTCCGGGAGTCGATGCAATCGTCATGCCCGTCACTCCTCAAGGTCGGAAGGGACCAGGCCGATCAGGTCGGTCAGATCGATCAGGCCGACCGGATGCCCCGCGTCATTGACCACCGGTAACTCGCTGATCTTCCGCGACTTCATCAGCTCGACCGCCTCGGCCACGCTCGTGCCGACGGTGACCTGGATCGGGTCGCGGGTCATCACCTCGGCAATCGACCGGTCGAGATGGTCGTCCTGACGGCGCTCGAACAACCGGGCCAGGTCCGAGTCGGTGAAGATCCCGACCAAGCGGTCCGAATCATCGACGATCAGAACCGCGCCCGACCGTCGCCTCGGCCCGGCCAGGCTGACGAAGACCTCGCGAACGCTCAGCCCCGCATGAGCCTTGCGGAGCCGGCCGTTGGTCCGCATCAGTTCCTCGACATACGCCAGCCGCCGCCCGAGATTCCCGCCCGGGTGGAACAGGGCGAAATCCTCGGCCCGGAAGTCACGCATCTTGCTGACCAGGAGCGCCAGGGCGTCGCCGACGGCCATCATCGCCGTCGTGCTGGCCGACGGTGCCAGTCCCAGCGGACAGGCCTCCTCGATCGGCCCGAGCGTCACGCAGAGATCCGCCTTCAAGCCCAGAGAACTGGTCCGCCGCCCCGTGATCGCGATCAAAAACGCGTCGAGTCGCGCCAGCGACGGGATCAGCCGGAGAACCTCCTCGGTCTCCCCCGACTGCGAGAGCGCGATCACCACGTCGTCAGCCCTGATCCGCCCGAGATCGCCGTGGATCGCCTCGGCCGGATGGAGCGGAAAGGCCCGGGTTCCGGTCGAGGCCAGAGTCGCCGCCAGCTTCTGGCCGACGATCCCCGCCTTTCCCATCCCGGTGACAATCACGCTCCCCGGACAGCGAAAGACCCGGTCGGCCGAGCGG
>JAJYCH010000398.1 GCA_021778575.1 Planctomycetota bacterium | reverse complement strand
GCTTCGGTAGTTGTCGTTCTCGGTGTGCTTGATGATCTTCGCGTCGCCCGTCGCCAGGAGGATCTCCCGAAGGTTATCATGCTGGGTGAACCTGGCCATGACCGCGTTCCACGAACTCGCAACCGGCGAGATGCTCCAGGCGAAGACGATCAAACGATATCGAGGCGCCTGAATACCGGCCTCTTGGCTGCATCGACCACGAACGCGAAGACGATACTCGCGGCGAGGGTGCCGACCACCACAGCGACCGGCAAAGCCGTCATGAAGATCCCGAAGCTGGCCAGGGTCGAGGCGATCAGCACGTCGGCGACCGACGACACGACGAGCCAGGTGCTCGGACGGGTGGACCAGAGCCATCCGCGTCCGCGAACCACGTAGGTCGTCGCCTGATTGCCGAAGACGATCAGGACGAAGGCCAGGGTTCTCAGCACGTCGATTTCCAGCCGCATGACGAATTTGCCCATCGCCAGGACGATGCAGCAGAAGACAAGCTCGGCGATTCCCGTGAAGATGCCCGCGATCGTCAATCGGCCGATTCGCCAGGAATTGGGCTGCGGGGAGGGTCGAACGTTATCCGTGGTCAGCGACATCCCCAGGAAGTCGCCGGTGATCATCACGATGACCATCAACATGGGAGTCAGGATCGCATGCTCGGTCATGATCAGGCCGACCGCCAGGAAGAGAACCTGGACAACCTTCTTGCTGACCGAGTTCAGGGTGTAGGTCATGATCCGCTGGAACGTCACCCGACCTTCCTTGACCGTCGCGACGATCCCGCCGAGGCCGGACGTGGTAAGCACGATCCCGGCCGCCGATTTCGCGACATCGGTCGCGGTCGAGACGGCGATCCCCATCTGAGCCTGACGGAGCGCCGGTGCGTCGTTGGCACCGTCGCCGCACATCCCGACCGCGTGCCCCTGCTTCTGGAAAGCCTCGACCAGTCGGTACTTCCCCTCGGGCAGGACGCTCGCGAAGACCGCGAAATCCTGGGGCCGAACATCCTCCTTGATCGACCCGCTCGGGCAAACGGCCCCGTCCAGCCCCACGGCGCGAGCCACGATCGATGCCGTCGCCGGGGCATCGCCGGTGACCATCACGGTCCGGACGCCCAGGGTCCGTAGCTCCGCGATGAGCGCCGCCGAGTCCGCGCGGGGCGGGTCGCTGAGCGCGATCATTCCCGCGAGCCGCAACGCCCCGGGCGGGCCAATGGCAACGGCCAGGACGCGAAAACCTTGCGCCTCAAGCTCGTCGGCCGCCTGGGAAGCCTCGGGTGACGGCTCGGACAGCCCGGCGACGACGGTGAATGCACCTTTCACGATCTTAAGCTGAGCACCACTTGCATCACGAACCGTGGCTTCGGACATCTTCGTCCCGGGGTCGAACGGGACGAACGTCACCAACTTCGGCAGGTCGGCGACTTCGTGAAGTTTTGCGGCGGTTCGGATGGCGGCGTCAACGGGGTCCGGCCCGGCATCCGAGCCCGCCAGCGCGGCGAAGCCCAGCGTGTGAGACTCGTCGAAGCCGGTCAACGGACGGACGGTCGTGACCTTGAGTGCATTGGCCGTCAGGGTGCCCGTCTTGTCGGCGCAGAGGACGTCGATCGAGGCCGCCTCATCGACGGCCGAGAGCCGCGTCGGCAGGACTCCCAATCGTCCCAGAGCCCTGGCGCCGATCGCCGCCGCCAGCGTGAAGGTGGCCGGAAGCGCCACCGGGATCGAGGCGAGGACGGCCGTGAGCACCAGCGAGATGATCTCGGAGCCGGGCATGGCGCGGAACCAGGCGTAAGCCACCAGGACGACGATCAGGCTCCCGTTGAACATCGCCAGATTGCGGACCACTCGCATGACCGCTTTTTGCTGCGTGCTGACGACATGGGCGCTGAGCACAAGCTCGGCGGTCCGGCCGAACTTCGTGCGAGTCCCGGTCGCCGTGACTTCCGCGATGGCCTCGCCGCGCTGGACCAGAGCCCCGGCGAAGGTCTGGAAGCCGGGACCGGCCTCGACGGGGATCGACTCGCCGGTGAGCATCGACTGATCGAGCAGGATTGACCCTTCGACCAGCCGGACATCGGCGGCGACCACGGTGCCGAGCGACAGCTTCACGACGTCGCCGGGGACCAGATTCGTCGCGGGGAGATCGGTCCAGACGCCCGCACGCCGGATCGTCGCATTCATCGCCAGCCGCGATTTCAGGGCGGCGAGCGTCGCCTGGGCTCGCCCTTCCTGGAAGTATCCAAGCGCGGCGTTGAATGCGAGCAGGCCGAAGATGATCGTGGCCTCGACGTATTCTCCGAGAGCCGCCTGGAGCACGATCGCGGCTTCGAGCATCCAGGGGACCGGTGCCCAGAACTTTTCGAGCACCCTTCGAATCGGAGCGGGCGTCGTGTCGGGGACCGCATTCGGCCCGAATTGCTCCAGCCGACTGGCCGCTTCCTCGCTCGTGAGACCGGCCTTCGTATTCACTGGCCCCGGTTCCGATGCCCGATGGGGATCATCCACGTCAGGTGTCGAACGCCCGGTCGAATTCTCCGACTTTGTAGAATTTTTCAATTTTAAACGCTTCTAATGAACATGCTTCTGAAGCGATTGCGAGCGACCCGACTCGACCATCGTCAAGCCGACCACTGGCAGGACCAAGGGCCACACCTGTTATAGGCTTTTCTCGCACCAACCGAAATAGGCCGCGAGAGATAGGGTGGGGTCGCACGGCGGATCGGGGATCGGCGAGAACTCAACCGAGCCGGATCGTGGTCGGAGGTCGCGAGGCACCGAGTCGGATTCGGAGCGACAACGGCTTTGACAAGGGTTGGGGCCAGTGCGGCAACGCCCAGTCGGTGAAATGAGGGACGGTCAAGATACTGAAGACGAAGGAGGGCCGGTGGTTGGAAGTGAACCGAACAGGGATGATCAAGCCGACCTTCGACAAGTGGAAGGAGGTGCAAGGCTTCCGGCAGTTTTCGCCAGGAGGGACGTCCTTGATGCGAGCGGAGTGGCGACTGTTGGGATGATCCGATGTGCGGACCCGTCCGGATGCAATCCGCTCCAGGAGACCTTCTGGGGGCGATCGAGGGATATTTCGTCGGCGAATCGAGAAGATTACCGGGAGAATTCGAGCGAGCGAAAAGCCGGCCTCGGCATTTCGGAGTGTTATCCGGAGAGACTCCGGGCTCAGATCGCGACTTGCCAGAGCAACAGACCGGTGATGATCAGCCCACCGCAGCCCACCAGAAGAGTGAGAGCCGTAACGAAGTGGCGAGGAGGATCGTATTGACCAGCGTCGATGGAAATTCGAGAGCGCTGATAAAGCCAACCCGAGGCGAGACAAAGGAAAGTACCAAGCCCCAGGAAGACCATTCCCGTGACCAAAAACTCGTGGCTTCCGCGCAATTCCTGATGGGGCGTTGTTGAAGTATCCATCAGGGCAAACTGTCTGAGGAACAGTCCCATGCGGGCCAGAACGAAACCAATCCCGATGAGTCCCAAAGATGTTCGAACCCAGGCAAGGAACGTCCTGACGTTGGCCAGGTGATCACGGACTCGGCTGTCGGACCGGACAATCTGGTGGTCGGCAGGCTTCGCATCGTTCATCGTCAATGGCCCTTGACCATGTGCCACCGGGGTATCGTTGGTCACCGCCGACGATCCAGGTGTCCAGAATCGTTATTCGATCAGATTCAACCCCAACGTCTTTTTACCTATCGCAAATCATGTCTATCGGCAAAGCAACCCTCGCAAGTTAGAGTTCACGATCCCAGATCTGATGACTATGCTTGATCATCCACTTCCATCGGAAGCGAAGTGTTTGGAGAGACGTGCTCGGATCGGTTCCGGCGACCGCAGTGAGGCGAATGGTTCCGAGACCCGCTTCATGCGATTCGATCCGGCAGGGAGGATCGGCTTCGAAAACCAATCGGGCTTCCGGGATGAGCCAGCTGATCGTGGCCGACTCGGCTCGGACCAGATGACCACCGGACGACTCGATGAGGTAGGTCGCGCTCAGAGGAACACCAGTCCCGTTGCTCCGATCGCTCAATTCCACGTCCATGACGACTTCGTCCGGACGTTCGGTAAGCGAGAATCTGCCCGAGAATTGGTGTGAACCCGCGCAGCCATCGAGCCGTGCGATTGTCAGCCCCTGGATTTCTTGGTCGATCCGAAGATGCTGGAAAGTGGGACTCGCATGAACGGAGTCGGAAACGAGCCCCTCGATCGACCAGATTTTTGGGATCGACTGACATTCGCCGACCGAGGTGATCTCCTGTTTCCAATGGTCCCCCATCCAGTGAAAGTGATAGTGGACGTTTGGAGTGAGAATCGACTCAAGTCCGCTGCCGCTCTCGACCTTGGTCATAATAGAAGCCCTCAACCTGGAGTTCATAGTTCGAAGGGGCGTCGGTCGACTCCGCGAATGGGGAAGTTTTCCACGAAACCCAAGCCAACGCCCCTTCGAAGATCGTCAGGAAGCCGAACACTCGGGGTGCCGGCCATCCTAGAAATCAATGATGGCCAAACATGTCATGGCCTTCATCAGTTTCATCATCGTAATCATCACCTTCATGGTTCCCGCCGTTGTCGTGGCCATGGGCCGGCTGTCCCGGCTTATCCTTGACCATCAGCATGTAGAGGCAGGGCAACACGAAAAGAGTCGCGGGCTCACCCGCCAGGAGGCCACCGAGAATGGCCCGGGCGAGCGGGGCATTCGCCTCCGAACCTCGTTCGAGTGCCATCGCACCCGGAATCATGGCGAAGAACGCGGCCAGGGCGGTCATCGTCACCGGGCGAACCCGGACCGAGGCGGCCTTGCGGATCGCCTGGGTGGGCGTGAGCCCTTCGTGACGGCGAATTTCCTGGGCGAAGTCGGTCATCAAGACCGTATTCGCCACCTTGATCCCGATGATGAAGATGATCCCGAGGATCGACTGGACGTTGATCGCCGTCCCGGTCAGGTAGAGCATCGGGAAGACGCCCGCCATGCTGATCGGCACGGTCAGCATCACCGTCAGGGGCACGATGTACGACTTGTCGAGCGCGACCATCAAGAAGTACATCAGGATGACCGCCAGGATCATGCCGATCCCGAGGTCGCGGAAAGTCTGTTGCATTCGAGCATATTCGCCGCTCAGGACGATCTTCGAGCCGCCCAGGGTTGTCTTCTTCGAGCCCGAAGCCGGATCATAGGGTGCCCAGTTGCTATCGGGGACTTTCCCCCCCGACTCACCCAGCCGCCTGGCGATGTCATCGGCGACGT
>JAJYCH010000397.1 GCA_021778575.1 Planctomycetota bacterium | reverse complement strand
CGCCAGCGACGCCGGCGGCGTCGGGCTCAATCTCCAGCATGCGTCGAACTGCGTGATCAACCTGGAACTGCCGTGGAATCCGGCTGTTCTCGAACAGCGGATCGGCCGGGTCTATCGGCTCGGCCAGAAACAACCGATCGACGTTTTTAATCTTGTCTCGGAACCGGGGATCGAGTCGCGGATCGCCAGCCTGGTGGGCTCGAAACAGGCGTTCTTCAAGGGACTCTTCGACGGCGACAACGACTCGGTCCAGTTCGGCCAGGCCGCCTCGTTCCTGGCGCGAGTCGAGAAAATTTTCGAGCCGACCGGCGAATCGCCAGGCCCCGATCACCTCGACGAGAGCGAGCCGACCGACGCCCTGGAGGACGTGATTGACGCGATCAATGATCCGTTTGAACAAATGATCGAATCGGGCGATGAATCGCTTGACCGGGTCGCCGCGCTTCCCGAGTCGAATCCCGGATCTTCGGAGGCTGGCCCACTCAATCCGGCGATGATGGTCGAACCGGCCCGCGATCCGGTTTCGGCCGGCCCCGACGTTCCGCAGTTATTCTCAGAGGTGAAGATCCGTCGAGAGCCGGATGGCCGGATGATCCTCGAAGCTCCGCCGGCCGCCGCGTCGGCCCTCGCCGCGCTGTTTGAGGGGATGGCCGCACTGATGAATTCGGCCTCGAACAGCCCACCCCGCTCCTGATCGGCTGCCCTGGTCAAGCCGCCTTCTTGGCGGCGATCAGTCGGGTGATCTGGCCGACCGAGTCGAGGTTCTCCACGCCGGCCTCGTGGGCTTCGACCGTGACGCCGAACGTATCTTCCAGGAAGACAACCAGCTTCAAGGTCCGGATCGAGTCGAGAATTCCACCCGTGATCAGCGGAGTCTGGTCGGTCAATTCGGCAGGGTCCTCGCCCGGCAGGAACTGGTTGAGGATGTACGAATGAACAACCTGGCGGATCTCGAGCACGGTATTCTCCCTGATTTGAAGGACTCGGATTTCCGTCCTGATCCGACTGGGGAAGGGTAACTGGACTTCGCTTTGGGGTCAATCCCGGCTTTTCTATCAAGCCTTGCGTCCATCACGACCGATCCAATCGTTAGAGGGTCTCGTGAGAGGTTCTCCGGTGTTCCGCGAGTGTTAGGTTTGGAGCACCGCGATGGAAGGGATCGGGACGAGGCTTGCTTCGCCGGACATTGAGGATATCGGCCGATGATCGCACGGACGCTGACGGCCCACTCACGCCGACGACTCGGAATCTCCTGCCTGCTCGTCGCGACCTTTGCCCAGGCGATGACCGGCTGTGGGATGACCAGGAAGCACCAACCGCAGATCGGCATCATCGACCCGAACCAGCCCAAGGAGCTGGAGATGGTCTCGATGCCCCCCTATGTGATCGAGCCGCCCGACGAGCTGGAAGTCTCGGTCCGGCCGGTCGGAGCCGAGGTTCCGTTGAGCACCGTCACGGTCCAGGCCGATGGTGTCATCGACCTCGGCTTTATTGGTGATATCTACATCGCCGGACTGACGCTGGCCCAGGCCGAGCAGAAGATCGCCGAGCACCTTCAGGGGATTGCCGCCCAGAAGAAAATTCAGGAGCCGATCGAGGTCTCGGTCCGGCTCGTCAACGGCAGTCAGAGCAAGTTCTTTTATGTGATGGGTGCCGTCACGACCCAGGGCAGGTTCCCGATCATCGGCAACGAGACGGTCCTCGACGCCATCCTCGCCGCCGGTCTCCGGACGAACAGTCAGCCGCAAAAAGCCTATCTTGTCCGGGCTCACCCACCCAATTCACATGATCAGATTCTCCGGGTTGACTGGGAGGGGATCAGGGATCGAGGCGACACCATGACCAACTACCAGATCTTTCCCGGCGACCGCTTGATCGTCCCCGGTGGACGTCCGCCCGGATTGCTCGGTTCGCTGTTTGGCGGCTAAGACGTTTCAAGTAATCGGGAAATGTGGATTCTCGATCAGGCCGATCTCGTTGCCGAACGGGTCGGCCAGCGTGGCCACCTTGATCCCGCCGCCAACCTCCTTGACCGGCACGACGACCGTCGCGCCCAGCCTCACGAACCGGTCGAACACCGGCTCGATCGCCGCGACACCCCAGTAAGCGGTCGAGCCGCCGGGACCGGGCGATCCCTCGGTCAGGTCGGGATCGAGTCCCAGCTCATATCCACCAACGTGGAAACCAACATAAAAAGCTTCGTCGAAATAAGGAGCGACCTCGAACGCACTTGCGTACCAGGTCTTCGCCTGGTCGAGGTCGCTGACCCGGTAGATCACGGTCCGAAGTCCGAGCATGGTGGCCCCTCTTAAAAACCAGCATTCTCTCGGGCCGATTGGCCGACGGCGACTTTTCGTCAACGATCACCACTTCGATCAGGGTTGCCTTGTGATCTGACCGGTTCAAGCCTCGTCACCGCAGGCGCGCCGGGCGTCGATCTCGAACCAGTTATCTAGGTAATAATGCCGGCCTCGTCCCCAGGCCCAGGCACTGGCGAGAACATAGACAGGGATGAACATCCCACCCCAGCGCTCGACCTGTCGGACATGAGCTTGCTCGTGATCGCGACATCGGTCGAGACACTCGGGATCTCGACCGATGATCGCATGCCCCAGAGTCATCGCCGAAGCCCGGACCACCCGCCGTTCCAGTAGCCAGCGCGAAAAGCCGCCGTGAAATTCCAGAGCCCCGCGACGGACCTGAGCCCGTCCGCCCGTCGCCAGGGTCAGAACCCCGGCAGTCAGGCCGACCAGAGTCGTCGGCGAGGCCCAGACATAAACCAGGGGCCGGGTGATCCGTCTCAAGACTGTCAACGGTGCGAATTTCCTGCCTGAGTCGAACCGAGGAGCCGAAAAACCGGGAAATCTCTCCACCGGCACGCCGATCGAAGGCCGAGCCTTGGGAGGACCAGATGGCCGGCCGGAATCAACCGCCCGCTTTCATGACCGAAAACGGAATGACGACGGCCAGGACGATGAGCACCACGATTCCGCCCACCAGGAATCCGCCCAGGATCATCGCTCCAAACGATCGCCAGGCCGAGTACTGATGAACTTCCGCCAGGCACTTGATCATCAGGACCGCCGACCAGATTCCCAGAACCACCTGAACCAGGCCCAGCCCGATCAACGCGACCGGCAGCAAGGGAACGGTTTCGATGTCGACCGAGCGAAAGAGATCGAGCCCGAAGACGATCATCATGCCGCAGCTCAAAACGAGAATCACGGTGTAGGGGACAGCTCCCCAGGCCAGGGCCGCCCGGGTCTCGGTATAGGTGGCCTGGCCGCCGAGCCAGCGGCCGGTCCAGAGCATGATGGCTCCCCAGACGACGTTCCAGAGCAATCCACCGATCAAACCACCAATCAGGAAGACCGCGATCAAGGCGGGCATGCTGAGCGCGTCGCCGCCATTCTTCGACATGGCATTATTGATCGTCGTGGCGATCCCGTAGATCGCCGAGAGCAGCAAGACGTTCTTGGTCGGGTCGGACTCGACGATTCCGCGGATCGTCGCCCGAGGCTGCGTCCAGACGGTCAACCAGGGATTTCCGTCGATGCCCTCCGTGCTCCCGGATTTCTGCTTCGGGAAGCCAACCGGAGCACGAGGCGGGAGATAAGGATCAAATTCCGGATCATTCATCGATCGGCACCTGAGCAAGGATATCGGGGGGGATTGAGCGTCCGACGACTCAAATACGTGAGTCAACATACCAGACCGAAAATCGTTCGTCCACGATGCCCCGATCGAATCAACGGTCGATTGCTGAAAACTTGAAAAGCCCGTACCCCCCGGGACCGATGCAACAGGACTCAGATCCATCGAGCATTCTGGATTGTTGAAAATCGACGGTCCGGACAAACCGATCTCGACCCGGCTTGACCCGGTAAGCTTGGCGGCCCGCCTGGACCTTGGCACCCGGAGCGGATAAATTCTTCGGAGAAAGTTCACCGACCGTTCAGGGATGGGAGTGGATCAGGATGGATTTCGCCCTTTCAGAACCTCAGCAAACCTGGCGAGACGCCGCGATCCGCTTCGCCCGCGAGGAGTTGAACGCCGACCTCGACCTGGCCGCTCGCGACGAGGCTCGCCAGTTCTGGCGCGAGGGCTGGGAACGCTGTGCCCGGTTCGGCATCCAGGGGCTCCCGGTTCCCGAATCCTTTGGCGGCAAAGGGCAGGGGCTCCCGGTCACGATCGCGGCGATGGAAGGGCTCGGCTACGCCTGTCCGGACAACGGCCTGATCTTCGCCATGAACGCCTCGCTCTGGACCGTCTCGATCCCGATTCTCCTCCACGGGACCGAAGCCCAGCGCCAGAATTATCTGCCCGGGCTTTGCGACGGTTCGACCATCGGCGCGAACGGCGCCAGCGAACCGGGGGCGGGCTCGGATATCTTCGGGATGCTCGCCCGGGCCGAGCGGACGCCGGACGGCTATGTCCTGAACGGCCAGAAAACCTGGGTGACGAGCGGTCCCGTCGCCGACCTGTTCGTTTGCTACGCTTCGACCAGCCCCGAGCGCGGGATCATGGGAATCTCGGCGTTCATCGTCCCCAAGGACGCGCCGGGGTTCCGGGTGGTCCGGGAGATCCCCAAGCTCGGCGTCCGGACGGTCCCCATGGGAGAGCTGGCGTTCGAGGATTGTCGGATTCCGCTCGAAAACTTGCTGGGTCGCGAAGGGCGAGGGGCCGAGGTCTTCAACGCGTCGATGGAGTGGGAACGAGGGTCAATCCTCGCCAGCGCCCTGGGGACGATGCAGCGTCAGCTCGAACGGTGCATCGACCATGCCCGCCACCGGAAGCAATTCGGCAAGCCGATCGGCAAGTTCCAGGCGGTGGCGAACCGGATCGTCGAGATGAAGCTCCGGCTCGAAACCTGTCGTCCGCTGGTCTACCAGATCGGCTGGCTGAAAGAACTTGGTGTTGCCGAGACGATTGTGCCATTGCCGCCGGGTATTGGTGGGTTCGAGGCGTATTGCGAGCGCTTGCGTTGGGTGGCAGCGGAAATTATGCCCTACATTGCCTGATTAAAGTTTGAGGAAACATCGATAATGCCCACCGTTCCATCTCATGTTCCGTCCGAACTTGTGCATGACTGCACAATCGCCGACCGCACCGTTTATTTCGAGAACGTGTACGAGACGAAACTCGCTCATGTGCATGCCACCACGCCGCCTGTTTTCTGGTGCCCGAATATCTACCCTGGTGATACCGGGGCATGGGTTGTCCGGCGTTCCCAGTATCTGAAGGAAGTCTACGCTGA
>JAJYCH010000396.1 GCA_021778575.1 Planctomycetota bacterium | reverse complement strand
TGGTTCTCACAGCGGTGGCCGCCACGATCATGGCCGTGGGTCTGTCGCGGTTCGACCCCCCTCGACCATCGCTCCGAACCGGTCGATCAATCAAGTATTCGAATGTTAACGAATTCTTCTTGAATCACGTGGTCGATCGGACGCCGTCCTGGCTCAATCGCGAGACCGGCCGGATCGAAAGCTTCCCGCTGGAGGATGGTGATGTCCTGGAGGCCGCCAGTTGCTCCCCCTGGGTCGATGAGAAGAATCAGTCCCAGATCGTCGGACGGTGGTCGACTCGGACCAGGAACGGGCCAATGTCGATCACCAACGATTTCGGGATCGCCCGGTACGCCTTTCCCAGCGGCAAGATGCTCGACCATGTCTCGACCGAGATCGTTCCGGTCGGTCCCCCTTGCTGGTTTCCCGGAACGCAGGCGCGAATTGTCTTCGGTGCCGGCGACGGCAACCTCTACCAGTATGCGTTCGAGCCCGAGAGCTGGGTCGCGGCGTCCGAAGCTCAGGCCGGTCGCGACCTTCACCCCTGGCCCGTGGTCTGGCGCTGCTCCAGGCCGGGCCTGGGCAAGCCGTTCCTCAGCGACCTGAGCTGGCCGGAGGACCCCCGGATGAGCGGGTCGCTGATCGTCGCGCTCCGCGAGTTGATCAAGGGGCCGGGTCATCACGAATCGTATTCGAAGACCAGCCTCTGCTGGCTCAAGCTCAACTTCGCGGGGAACGAGATCGTCGAGCTGGGCCGGCTCCTCTTCAACGACGAAAACGAGGGAGCTGAACCCCACTTCGACCACCGGAACCCCACCGTGGGCACATTGCCCGATGGCCGACTCGCGCTGGCCTATCTTCGACAGCGGTCGAAGGACATCGGATGGGAAGTCCGGATCGCTCCGATCGTACTCGATAACGAACGCCACATCCCCCAGGCGTTCGAGGCGAAAAGTCTCCTGCTCGCGGAGCACTGTCAGCCTGCCCACCTCACCTTCAGCTCGGACGGTCGCTGGCTCAACGCGATGACCGGCGCCGAACCGACCCAGAGTCGTGTGCTCCGGCTCCCCCTGGCCGGTCGATTCGGCCCAGCCCGATAACCCGGTAATGGCCGGATCACGGCGCGGTCTTGCTGATTCGTCCCACTTTCGCCTATCCTGATCGGTGGGAGATGGTAGGGATCGGGTCGATTTCTCGATGATTGAAGGCGGGCGAATCGCATGGCGGGTCGGGTAGTCCTCGCGATGAGCGGTGGCGTGGATAGTTCGGTGGCCGCCCACTTGCTCAAGGAGCAAGGCCACGAGGTCATCGGCCTCTTCATGCGCACCGGAGCCCATGGCGAGAGCCTGGAGCGCAAGGCAAAGACCTGTTGCTCGGCGACCGACGCGGTCGACGCCCAGGCCGTCGCCGACCGTCTCGATATCCCGTTCTACGCGCTCGACTTCGAGCGTGACTTCAGCCGGATCATGGACCAGTTCGCCGACGAATATGCGGCCGGACGCACGCCGAACCCGTGTGTTCTCTGCAACATCTGGCTCAAGTTCGGCAAGCTCTGGTCATACGGCAGACAGGTCGGGGCCGACTTCGTCGCGACCGGGCACTACGCGCGGATCGAAACCGGATGGGATGGTCAACCCCGGGTCAGACGCGGGCTCGATCCAACCAAGGATCAGTCTTACGTTCTTTTCGGCCTCCGTCGCGAACTCTTGCCGCATGTCCTGCTGCCTGTCGGCGGCTACACCAAGGCCGAGATCCGCTCGATCGCCCGCGAACTCAACCTGCCGGTGCACGACAAGCCCGACAGCCAGGAAATCTGCTTCATTCCCGATGATGACTACCTCCGGTTCGTCAAGACCCGTCGGCCCGACCTCGAAACCTCGGGGGCGATCGTCGACGAGTCAGGAACCGTTCTCGGCGAACATTCCGGGATCGAAGGGTTCACCATCGGTCAGCGTCGCGGTCTGGGAATCGCCGTGGGGGAGCCCCGCTACGTGGTCCAGATCGAGCCGAGCCGGCGGACCGTGACCATCGGACCTCGCTCCTCGCTCGAAAAAATCGGCCTCGAAGCGGCAAAGTTCCACTGGCACGTCGACCGCCCCGACGGCCCCATTGCCTGCCTGGCGCAGATCCGGGCCCGCCACAAGGCCGTGCCGGCGGTCGTCGAACCGCTCGACGACGGCAAGGCCCGCGTGATTTTCGACCAGCCACAAACCGCCGTGACCCCCGGCCAGGTTGTCGCGGTGTATGATGGTGAACTGCTACTGGGCGGTGGTTGGATCGATCGGGGACTCGATGCGGTCTGAGCCGGCTTCACGGACTTCTCGAATCGAAGGGATGCTTCGATGGTGACGGTCGGCATGTATTACGACGTTCTCCCCGATCAAGGGACCGCCTTTCAGGCCAAATTCGAGGCGGTCGTCGAGGCACTTCGGGGCGCCTCGGGCCACAAGTCGAGTTTTCTCTACCAGCGAGTCGACGACCGCGACTCCTACGCCATCATCAGCGAGTGGGACGACGCCGACGCATTTCAGGCGTTCATCCGCTCCGATGACTTCCGTGCCGTCACCGCCTGGGGCCGCGCGGGAATCTTGCGCAACGCCCCGCGCCACAAGATTTATCCGCGCTCGGAAGACCTGGGGCGGCCGCACTGATCCCGTTGACCGTCAAGCTCCTTCCCTCGGGTTCGGAATCGGCAGCGAAATCACTCCGGACGTCCGCGATTTCGCGCCGATAAGTCCGCCGATAGTCAGTCGTTTCGCGGCGTTGCGACGTCGCTGACTTTGTCTGTCTCGATGTTCTCCGAGTCCATCATCAAACCGGGCCGGAGTCGCGAACTGAGTTTGACGGTTTTTCCTCGATTCTCTAGAGTATCTGGTAGTTCTGGGCACGCTTGGTCCGCTCCGATCACTGCCGGTCAACCCGTCGAACCCCATCCAATTCATTTTCCCACCATAAGTTGACACTTGAGCTAGAATTGGAGCGAGAACGTCGGGGTTTTCTCGGAACCTGTCGGAGCTCTCAGAATCGCCAGGTGATTTTCCGCCGAGTTTCGCCCCGATTCGCGATCGAGGGGGAGGCCGGTATCCGTGGGGAGTATGGTCGGACATGGCGCGAGTCAGCTTGATTGTCCTGAACTCTCCCGGATTGGATTGGCCGGTCGACCGGATCGAGGCTTATCGGGCCGGGCTCGAACAGGCGGGATACCCGGTCGAAGTTCTGGCCATCTCCGACCCGGACTCTGGCTCTCGGTCAACTTTCGATCAATCCTGGTTGCGGTCGATCGTCGCGACCGGTCCGGGGCTGGCCGAGGCGGCCGTGTCCGGGATTCGCCTGGCTCGGAGCCCTCTCATCGTCGTCGTCGATCTGGCAATGCCTTACACGTCTGCCGATCTCCTGGCGGTGGTCGAGGCTCTGGTGTCGGGCCAGGTGGTTCTGGCGATCTCCAGCCGGCCGGTGATCGGCGTCGTGGGCGCGGTCTCGCGTCGATTCCTGGGCACGACCGACCCCACCTCGGGCATGATCGGTCTGAGCCAGGCTTCGGCGGTCGCGGCCGACGATTCGTTTGCTCCGGTGGGCTCGCAATTCACGCTCGAACTTCTGGCGCGAGTCGCTGGTCGTCGGGGTGATGTTCCGGTCGATCCGGTCCGCTCGGTCGCGAAGTCGGCCACGTTGCTGGCCGATCTCCGCCAGGTCAAGCGGTTGGCCGACGATCGCTTTGGTCTGGTCTCGCGGCTGATCCAGTTTTGCTTCGTCGGCGCGTCGGGGATGGTGGTCGACCTGTCGATCTACGCGATCCTCCAGCTTGTCCTCGCCCGGACCGCTCTGGCCGGGTTGACCGCGCCGATCGTGGGGGGCTCACTGGCCCTGGCGGTGGCGGCGGTCCTGGCGATCGCCACGGCGTTGACCTGGAACTTCTCGATCAACCGGCGGCTGACGTTCAACGACGCCCGACAGGGCTCGATCCCTCGGCAATACCTGCGCTACGTCCTGAGCAACCTGCTCGGGATCGGGGTGAGCCTGAGCCTTCGATTGCTCCTGCCGATCAAGCTACCGTTTTTCCGGGCCCATCGGCTGGCGGCGGCTGTGGTGGGGATCGTGGCGGCGACGGGAATCAGCTTCTCGATGGCCCGATGGTTCGTGTTTGGCTCGAAACCCTCGTCCCACGCCGGTCGACCCGTGAAAGTTCCCGCCCGACGTTGTGAAGGGTTTCGCACGATGAGCTGGACCCGATTGAGCCGTCCCATCGCTCCGCTCGAAGGCGCGTCGGTGGCTCGGTCGCCGTTCGACTCGACGTTGTAAGCTCATTTGCGGCTTTTTTCGGGTGTTTCCGCGCCGGTCGGCACAAAACCGGACGGTAGGGATTTCGCGGCTCGCGCCGGTTCCGAATTGTTGGTTCGCGCTCTAGATTCTTAGCGAGACGCGTTCCGCCCGAGTGCGGTCCACCCCTCTCAACGATCAGGCTCGCGGTACTCGCTAGCCTGTTCGACGTTAGCCAATCACGCCCCCAGATCGAAGCGTCGCCGCAAACCGGCCCGATGGCTCGCGGCCCTGGCATTCGAGGAGCGAACGCACCATGAATACCGCCTCTTCGACTCAGGACGATGGATCATCCCTCCCTGTCCGCGACGACCCCGATAGTCGGAACTGGACCGATCGCAAAGCCAGCGCCCAGGCCCTTCGAGCCGCCAACGCGCGAAATGTCAGCGGTCGCCGACGGTTCGTCGACCCCACGACCTGCGACCGCGACTACTCGGAGGCCGAACGCGAGTTCATGCAGGCGATGCACGAATACAAGATTCGAAGCGGTCGGATGTTTCCGACCTGGAGCGAGGTTCTCGAAGTGCTAAAGGCCCTGGGCTACGAGAAACCCGAGGAGTACGCGACCTGCGCCAACAGCGCCTGACCGGTTGACAGGCTGGCCGAAACTGCCTATCGTGTTCCTAATCCGTTCGTTGGTAAGCGGTTTCGATCACCGGCCAGACCCCAGGCATCATGAGCGTTCGCACGCGATTCGCCCCCAGCCCGACCGGCTTCCTCCACATCGGTGGAGTCCGGACCGCCCTCTTCAACTGGCTTCTGGCCCGGCATTTCGGTGGCCAGTTCATCCTCCGGATCGACGACACCGACCAGCAGCGGCACGTCGAGAAGCCGCTGGAACGGATTCTCGACGGCTTCCGCTGGATGGGGATGGACTGGGACGAAGGACCCGAGGTCGGCGGACCCCACGCACCGTATTTCCAGGGCCAGCGTCGCGAAAAATATGTCGCCGCCGCCAGCCAGCTTGCGGGTGAAGGTGACGGTCTCGTCGAAGGCG
>JAJYCH010000395.1 GCA_021778575.1 Planctomycetota bacterium | reverse complement strand
CGGCCCCTTTCAGAGCCGTCAGTCGCGCGGCCTCGGGATACCACTGGTCCCAGCAAACGAGCGTGCCCAGCGTCGCTGGTTTGGTCTCGATCGCCTGGAAGCCGAGGTCGCCGGGAGTGAAGTAAAACTTCTCGTAATAAAGCGGGTCGTCAGGGATGTGCATCTTGCGATATTTCCCTTTGATCGACCCATCGACGTCAAAAATCACCGCCGTGTTGTGGTAAATTCCCGCCGTCCGTCGCTCGAACAGGCTGCCGATGATCGCCATGTTCGTCTCGCGAGCCACTTTCGAGAGGGCCTCGGTCGACTCGCCAGGGATTGGCTCGGCGAGGTCGAAGAACTTGTGATCCTCGGTCTGGCAGAAGTATTGCGAGCGGAACAACTCGGGCAGGCAAGCGACCTGCGCTCCCTTCGACGCGGCTTCTCGGAGGAAGTCGCAGGCGCGGGCGAGGTTCTCGGCCGGGTCGGTCGAGCAACGCATCTGGATCAAGGCAACGGTAACAACGCGGGCGGATCGGCTCATGACTTCAAAAATCGTCCAGTGGTGATGGTTTGTGGACTGTCGCGGCTTGTCGGGCCAGGTAACGATGCCGGGCCGCTGCATCGATCCGGGTAAGATGGCGCTCGGAGACCTCGTTGATGGCCTTGAGGATCTTCCAGGCGAACCTGGCTCCGAGCATGGCCAGCCCCAGGACCAGGGTATAGTTCTCGATCGTGTCGCCACAGCGCGAGACAGCGGGGAATCGCTCGACCGGATAGACCCCGGCCAACCCGAGCGGAACAACCACCATGCCGATCGCCAGGGCGGTCAAGAACCGACCGATCGATCGACCAATCGGTCGGGAAGATTGTACCAGATCCGGCTCCGCGATCGGGTCGAGCATCGCCGGCCTCAATTCGGTTCCGGAAGGTTTCTGGCCCAGGCGTCGAGCCAGTCGAGCCAGTCGATATCATCGAGTTGCCCGACGCGTTCCTCTAACGCTTGCATGACCAGTCGCGGAGTCAAACGTGGTAGGCTCAGGCTCCGTTCAATCTCGTCGTAGTGGTCCACGTTCCACCGAAAGAACGCCAGGCTTTGCTCGTTGACGTCGAATCGCCAGACCTCGGGAACGCCGATCCTCGCGTAAGTCGCCATCGCAGCATTGCTATTGACCGTATTGTCGATCTCGATCGCCAAGGTCGGCGGCGGATCGATTCTGAGATCAAGTTCGGTCTTTCCTCGCATCCTGGCGACATCTTCACCGAGAAAGAAACCCTCGTCAGGTTCCTTTCCCACACCTTGGATTGGGCCTCGGCCTTCTTTCTTGAGAGTCGTCGTTCCGATTGCCATGAACCGGATTCGGTAGGCCCGAGCGACCGCCATGACCACCATCATGAACAACCGGGAATTGAAGTCATGGACGATTAGTGGCGACACGATCGTCAGCTCTCCGTCGAGGTAGATCATCCGGACATGGTTGTTCGCCTCCTCGTCGCGGAGCTTGCAGTACGTCGACCATTCGACGTTGTGAAGCGTCGCTCCTGTGTAGACGATCGGTCGGGAAGTGGTCGCCGTGGCCATGTCGGACCCCCATTTTTCGGAAAGAATTGGCCTCAATTCGGTTCGGGCAGGTTTCTGGCCCAGGCGTCGAGCCAGTCGAGCCAGTCGTTGAAGCTCAGTCCTTCGCGATAAGCCTCAAGGGATTGCAGGAATAGGGCCGGGGTCAATCGAGGAAATCCCAGGCTCCGTTCCAGCTCTCGGTATCGCCCTCCTCCGAGGCATCCAAACCAGAGGGTCTCATCCTCGATATCGAACCGCCAGACCTCGGGTACTCCGATCCGCGCATAGGTGATCATGGCCTTCTCGGAGTTCACCTTATTGTCGATCTCAAGCGCCAGGTCGGGCGGAGGGTCGAGCTTCAGGTCGAGCACCTTCTTGTTGTGCATCCTCGCGACGTTCTCGCGGAGGTAGACACCCTCGTCCGGTTCCTTCCCCACCCCCTTGCTCGGTCCTCGCCCCCGTTTCTTCAGTGTGGTCGTGCCGACGGGCAGGAACTCGACCCGGCTCGCCCGAGCGACGGCCGCGATCACGAAGAGAAAGATCCGCGAATTCAGGTCATGGGCAATATGCGGCGACACGACCGTCAGCTCTCCGTCGAGATAGATCATCCGGACATGGTTGTTCGCCTCCTCGTCGCGGAGCTTGCAATAGGTCGCCCATTCGACGTTGTGAAGCGTCGCTCCTGTGTAGACGATCGGTCGGGAAGTGGTCGCCGTGGCCATGTCGGACCCCCTATCGCTCGGGAATTCTCGTCCATTGATCATAACGCGGGCGATCCGTCTCCGCGACGCCGCGACGATCGAACCGGCTCGATCGGGGCCTACTATCGACGGATCGAGGTGATCGAGAACCGGTGCGGGCCGGGTTCGGTCGTCCCCGGAAACTGGTAATAGTGGGCCATTCGATCCGTCCCCTCGATCAAGAAGCCGGGCTCCTCGCGGACGTAGAGCCGGACCCGTCCCCCGGCGGTCGGCTCGATCCTGGTGAGGGTCCAACTTCGCGAGAATCCATCGCCGTGATGGATCGAGAGTGTCCGGCCGACAAGCGACGGGTCGTTGGGAATCGGCGCGGTGGTCTCGAACCAGCCCCGACCGTCCGGGCTCGGGAAGCGGACGGCCGCGAGAACCTTGCCGACGTGGACCGGTTGACGGACGGCGACTCCCGAGGCGTTCGCGACCGTTCCACCGGCCATCATCAACTCGTCGCGTCGAGCCCGGACGACCAGTGCGTCGGTCATCAAGCTTCGGCCATCGGCCAGAGCGACCGTCCGGACCTGACCGGGAGCGAGGTTGATGACCAGGTGCTCGGGACCGTCGAGCGTTTCGAGGTAAAGGACCACAAAACCGGGCGAGTCGTTCATCCGGCCGACCTTGGTCAGGTTCGGCTCGGGGTCGATCGGGTCGAAGACACTGACGAAGGTCGATTCCAGCGTCGCCCCGTTCGGCGAGGTCCGGCGGATCATCAGCGTGGAGCGCTCGGGGTCGTCGTCCGACGGGGTTCGCGGCGTCGAACCGGTCACGATCGAGAACGGCGTGTCACCCAGCAGATGAATCCGGAGCCCGGGACTGCCGGGCTCTCGCAGAGTCGCCTGCGCGGGAACGGTGGCCTGCGCATGGGACATTCGGGCGAATTCGCCGTAACTCTGGACGAACCAGCGGCCGTCGTCGGCCAGGGCGTTGGCCAGATACGGGATCGTGGTGGGAAGCAGCGACTCGGGGCCAGGTTTCATCGGGATCGAGATCGACCACCGCGCCGGATTGGTCGGATCGGCATGAAAGAACTGGTCATGCTGGAGCCCGCCAATCACCTGAAAGATGGACACGGCGTAGCGCGACTTTACGCCCGAGCAGGCCACAAGCGTCTGACGATAACGCGTGGTCGACTGCGGGTACGACCAGGGATCGTCGAGTACGGCCACCTGAAAATCACGGTCGGCGGCGAACGAGACGAAATCGCCGCCCGGCGCGTTTTCGGCCATCAAGCGGGGCGTTTCGCGCTGATTCAATCCATCGACCAGAACCGTGTTATGGCTCGCGGACGAGCGATCCCAGCCATCGAGCCGGGCGGGGCGGTCGTCGCGATCGGCCAGAATCATCCGTCCGCCCACGGCAAGCCGGAGCGCCTGACGCCTTGACCGAGTTCCGCCGGTCAGCCCCATCCCTCGGAGTTCAAGGTCGAGCGCATCAGCCCCCTGCCCGACCGCCAGTCGAGCGATTCCGGCTCCGCCGAGCAGGACCGGTTCACGCGTTCGGCTCGAAGCTTCGAGCGCCGGCCAGCCGACTTTCTGAACCTCGGTCGCCGGGCCTTCGGTCAGGATCGCCGAACTCGCCGAGCGAGCCAGGGCCAGCATCGGCAACGCCTCGACCGCCGGCTTCGCCCCCGGACCATCGGGCCAGAGTCGATCAATCCAACCGTCGAGCATCCCGAGAACCCGCCGATGGCTGGACGCGTCCCCCTGCCACCAGAGGCCATCATGGGTGAACCCGTGTTCGCCGAACTCACGGAGCCGCTTCATTCCGAGCTGTCCCAGCGAATCGTCGCCAAGCAACCGGGCGACCGCCAGGACCCCTCGATCGACCTGCAGAGCCTGTTCGCTCATTTCGTCGGGCTGATCGAGAACGAACCGCGCCGACGCTCGAAACAGGTCATCCTCGATCAGCCGACGCGGATCAGCGACCTTGAGCAGTTTCGCGGCTTTCGCCATCTCGGGATCGTCGCGGACCAGTGCGTAGGCGATCACCAGGTTGAGCGGGACGTCCAGACTTCCGGTCCAATCCCATTTCGCCGTGCCGTAACCTCGCCGATACGGCGGCGGCTGATGCGCGGGTTCGAGAAATTTCGGCTGGCCAGGCTGGTCCAGATGCAGCGCGTAATCGGGGTAGACCTGGGCAAACCGAAGGACCAGGACGCAGACCACTCGCGCCAGATTGGGGTCGGGCCGGCCGAGGGGTTGCTCGCGGTAGCGGATCGCCGCGTAGAGGGCCGCTTTCGCGAGATATTCGCGAGCCTCGTAGTCTCGCTTGGCCGAGAGATAGAGCCGCTCGTCCGCCCGGCGTTGTTTCTCGGCCTCGACGACGAAATAGGGGTAATGGTGGATTCGACCAGGGACCACCTCGATGGTGTCCTCGGGAAACTTCTTATCGACCTGCGCGGGGAATTTATCATTCGGAAACGATTCATTACATTGTTTGCAAGTGATAACCTTCGGCTTCTTGATCGACCATGTCAGCGTGTCGTCGGCCTCGTTGGAGTCGCAGGCCGGGCAACGGCAGAAGCGAAATCCGGCCTGAATGGGCACCAGGTCCGCCAGCCGCTTCGAGTCCATTTCGAGCAAAGCGACTGCTTCGGGCGACCCCCAGAATCGGGCTTCCCAGGAGTCGGGAAGGTCGAACTTCGCGAACGGGTCGCCCGCGAAGGCGTGGGTCGAGAGCAAGCTCAGAACCAGGACGACGATTCCCGACAAGTTCCGCCGGAATCGATGACCCGAACGAGTGGAGCGTGGGCGCGAGTGCCGGCGTCGCCCGGCCGAGTCCTGAGTCCCGCGTCCTGAGTCCTTCGTGAGCATGGTTCGGGGTCCATCCCTGTTAAGGCAATCGATCAGGAGTGAGGGGTTGGGGGAGGAAGCTCGATGACCTGGACCGGTCCAACCTGTTCGTCGTCGCGGATCGCCACGCGCTCGTGCTGAGCCTGGGCTCGCGCCAGCAGGGCTTCGAGATGTGCTTGGCAAGCCAGCCCGTAGTTTTTCCACTCCCGGAGC
>JAJYCH010000394.1 GCA_021778575.1 Planctomycetota bacterium | reverse complement strand
TCCGACGGCGGTGACCCGGCCATCGACGTCGATCTTGGCCACGCTCTCGTTATTCGAGAAGTAACGGGCGAGCCGCGTGACGTCGCGCGTCGAGCCATCGCTGGCCCGAGCCGTCACGCGGAGGGCTTCGGCGGCTCCGGGCCGATCGAACAGCAACCGCTCGTTCGAGAGCGTCACCTCGGTCGTGACCGGCACGTTGCCGACGTCGTCGGGCGCTCCCGCCTCGATCCAGTGCAGGAGCGACTGGTAATACGGGCTCTCACGCGTGAACAGTTTTCCGCCGGTGTGCGAGACTTCGCCGGTCGCCTTGAGCAGGAGCAGGCTGCGCTCCGGGACCGCCGTGTTGACCCGACGACCGACCATCTCGCCGACGATCCGCTCGTAATCCCCCTTCGGGTCGTAACCGAAGAGTGAGAGCATGAAGCCATCCTTACCGCGCGCCGAGCCGTGACAGGTTCCGGCGTTGCACCCCGCGCGGAAGAGGACGGGCATCACGTCGCCCCGGAAGCTCGGAACCGACGCGGCGGGCGCGGCAGGGGAATCGGCGGCGGCCGATCGGTTCGCGACCGGAGCCGGAAATGGCCAGAACGTCACCGCCAGAACCAGAAGAAATCCGGGCGGGATCGCGAGCCGAAGTCGTCGTGCGGGCGTCATTCGATCGGGGCTCCGGGGAATTGTCATCGTTTCGGATCGATCCGCAAGGTTCCGCTCCCGGTCCGCTGACGGATCTCCTGACCTCCGGCGCGGACGATCACCTCGCAGGTTAAACCCTGGACACTACCGAGCAGCGCCTCGTCGGTGGCCACGAGGGGGAAGGCGATCTCGCGGGAATCTCGGGTGAGGACCGGCAGCGGTTCGGCCACGCTCACCCCTTTGGGAAGTCCAAGCAGATTGACGCTGGCCGGGCCGTCGAAGGGGCTCTTGTGCCGGATGGTCCAGACGAGGTCTTTTCGTTCGCCCCGGCGAATGCTCGACGGCTGGCTGGAGAGTTCGACGAACGGTTCGCTGATCCGGAGACGCACCAGCTCGGATGAGACCCGAACGCGTCCGGTCCCGAGATAGGCGTCGAGATCGTCGCGGGTCGTGCTCGCGGTGACGACCAGCGGGCACTCGCCGAGCGGGGCGTTGGCCGCTCCGGTGATCCGGAGGACCGCCGAGGTCGCGCCGGCGGGGATGATGGTCGATGGTTGAACGGCCACGCCGGGCGGGACCCAATCGCACTGGAACTCGACGGGATCGTTGAAGCCATCGCGCCGGGTGATCGTCACGGGGATGGCGAGTTCGCCGCTCCGGACCAGGGCGACCGACGGCGGGCTGATCGCGATCGAGAACGGCGCGGGGTCGGTCACCGCCAGCACGAACCGGTCGAGCTTCACCGTCCGCCAGGCATCTCCACCCGGATGGTTGATGAAGGGGATATTCTGCTGCGATCCGCTCGCAAAGTTTCGGCGCGAATCGACCGGCCTCGCCAGAATCTCGATCAGCGCCGAACCGGGGACGGCCGACGAATCGGCCACGAACTGGACCGGCCAGAGGGTCCGTCCGCCGGGGACTCGCTCGGTGACCATTCGAACGCCCGGTGGCAGGCCGGTCGCGATCAGGTCAAGTTCCCCCTGATACGCGTTCCCCTGACCGCGCGGGAGGCTCAGGTTCACGGTCCAGCGCTCACCCCGAGGGACCGCCAGGCCGCTGGTCCGGACGCATTCCATCCAGTCGAACGCCGTGCTGTTCAGGAGCGTGTACACCGAGTCCGGGACCGGCTCGACCTCGACCCGATAGATCGCCAACGGCCCACCGGAACCGCTCGGGTCTTCGATTTCGATCAGATAATCGCCGGCCTTGTTCGGCTCCCAGATCACCGAGGGGTCGAGAATGTCCTTCAATCCCCCCCGACTCCGGAACGACGTGCCGAAGATGTCGCGTTCGGGCAAGGTCGCATCGTCCGACTCGATCTCGACCGGGCCGGGCTCGCCCGAAGCGCCGACCGACCTGATCCGGAGCCTGGGGTCGATCGGCGAGCCCAGACTGGCGGCGAAGACGCGGACCCGGAGCCGATCTCCCTGGTTTACCGACACGCGAAAGGCATCGACATCCGTTCGCGTCTCGATGATCCCGTTCAACGCGGCGGGCAAGCGATCGACCCGGGTGACCGGCGCGGTTGGGTCTTCGAGTACGTTGGGAAACGGGCTCGACCGCAACGGCAGAGATGACGGGGCATCGCCGAACCAGTCGAACGGGCCGGGAGTCTCGGGGAGGGCGACGGTCTCCTCGAAGGTCCCGAGCGGGTCGCCGAGAAACCGGATCGGCACCGAGGTTCCGGCCTGGCCGCCAGCCGGATAGGCGGCGAGCGGGCGGCGGAATGAGCCGATGTGAATTGAGTAATCGCGGTCGTCGGGCACGAAGACCGAGCGCCGGACCTCGACGAAGGCGAAGCCGTCGCGCGGGAGCTTGGTGGCGACCATCGGGTCCTGAAGGTGGAGCGGATTGTCATCGTTGGCGGCGAGTTCGCGTCCGGTTTCGTCGAGAATCCGGACCGCGAGATCATATTCGGACCCGCCATAATGAACATCGGCGATCCGGACCGAATCGACCTCGACGGCCAGCCGTTGACCGGCGACGGCCGGCACGCGATAGAGGTCGACATCGCCTCGACCGCTCGACCCCATCCGGGCTCGGACGGTCGTGTAGGGCGGGACGGGCAGGGCGGTCGCCAGCGTGTCGTTGGTCCGGTTGCCGTGCTCGTTCTCGTCAATCACCGGAAACGGCGTGACCTGAAACGTCCCGAGCGAGGTCAACTCGGTCGCGGTCCGGACGCGGAACGGAAATTCGCCGGGTGGGCAGTCGGGCGCGATCTCGAACCGGCAGCGAATCTGATCCTCGATCCGTCCACCGTGGGCCAGCCCGGCCCGATGAGCCAGCTTCGGCAAGGCTTCGAGACCGACGGCCTTGATCCCCGGCCGATAGAAGACGACCTCGCGCGGATCGTTCAGGCAACTGCCCTGGATGATGACCTCGACGCTCGTCCCGCGCTGCCCGACACGGGGCGAAACCTTCTCGACATGCAGCAGCATGTCCGCCCCGGCGGAATTGACGACGACCAGCAGGCCCAGGACGGCCAGGCACCGGACAAGGGCCATTCCAGCGTTTTTTGGTCCGATGGTTCGTGCCATGGTTCAGGCCAGCAATCCTTTCACCAGCTTGCCGTACTTGACGATCTCGATGGGTCGAGTGCCGAAGGCGACGAGTTCCTTCTCGGAATCGATGCCAAGCTGGTGATAGATGGTGGAGAGCAGGTGTTCGAGCGGGATCGCGTCGCGAGCCGGTTCGGCGGCGGTGGCGTCGCTCGCTCCGTAGATCAAACCTCGGGCGAAGCCGCCACCGGCCAGAAGCATCGAATAGCAGCGGGCCCAGTGGTCGCGACCACTGGTTCCATTGACCTTCGGCGTCCGGCCGAACTCGGTCGTGACCCAGAAGAGCGTGGTGTCGAGCATCCCGCGGCGGTCGAGATCGGTGACAAGCCCCGCGATGGCGTGGTCGAGCGCGGGCATCTGGTCGAGGCAGCTTTTCCGGACATCGACGTGCGAATCCCACTCGCCATAGCTCACGGTGACAAAGCGCGTACCGGCTTCGACAAGTCTCCGGGCCAGGATCAGCCGTTCGGCCAGCCCTTTGGGGTGAAACTTGTTGTCGGGGCCTTTCAGACCGACGACGTCGCGGCCGTAGAGCTGCATCGTCTCCTCGGTCTCGCCGTCGAGGGTGAACGCCGCCCGGGCCTTCTTGGAGGTCAGCAGCGTGTAGGCTCTTTTGTAGAAGTCGTCCATCGTGTCGAGCGTGGTCGGATCGGCTTCGAGCTGGCGGATCTGATTCTCGACGATCTTGCGGGCCGCGAGCCGACGGTCGAGCCGGCTGGTGGTCACGCCGTCGGGAACCGAAAAGTCACGGACCTTGAATCCCGCCTGGCCGGGATCGGCGTTCAGCTCGAAAGCGCCATAGGTGCTGCTGAGAAAACCGGTCCCGCCCGCGAATCCGTTCCGGTTGGGAATGGCGATATAAGGAGGTAGTTCCCCCCGAGCGCCGAGTTCGTGCGAGACAACCGCGCCCATCTGGGGATAGTCGATGACGGCGGTCGGCGTGTAACCGGTAAAGAGATGATACGTTGCCTGGGCGTGGTCGGGAATCCGGCCGACCACGCTCCGGACGACGGTCAGCTTGTCGGCGACGGCGGAAGTTCTCGGGAAGTTCTCGCTGAAGACTTCGCCATTCTTCGTTTTCGCGATGCCGAACGATCCGCGGTATTCGACCGGTGCCTCGGGCTTGGGGTCGAACGACTCTTGCTGGGGCATCCCGCCGCCGAGATGAAGCTGGATGACGCTCAAGGCCCGAGGCCCCGGCGCCTGCGCCCGAGCTTCCAGCTTCAAGAGATCGCCGAGCGACAGCCCCAACGCCCCGAAGACTCCGGCCTGGAGCACCGCTCGCCGGTTCGCGATCGCCCGGAACCCGGCGCAGCCTCGCGAATCCGGCCGGTCTTGTGACAGCGGCGACTGATTCTTCATGGCAGAATTCCCGAGAGACTGTAGGTCCGCCAGCCCGAGCCGCCCGCGTCTCGACGAGAAGCTCGTCGGGAAGTTTAGGGCGGTTATCAACCGCTTGGCACTCCCCTACTCTTGTAGGGTCCGCTGTGCGGACCGTGTTCTTCGTTATCCGCCCTGGTTTCCAGCCGGAATTGTCTGTTCCATCGCACAAAGGGACGGTCCGCACAGCGGACCCTACGTGTGCAATCCGAATCCAAGCCGCAGTAAGGCGGCATTGGTGATGGTCGCCGTGTTGACCTTGAACCGTACGGCGAGCTTCCTCCGCGAACCCTCTTTGTTATCGACGGCCTTGATGATCCGCTTGCGGAGATCATTCGACAGGGGCTGCATGGGTTACCTCCTATCGAAGACCGTGCATCCGAATAGTGTGCCGAGCGGAAGTGCTCGGCTGTAATCGAGTCTCCGCGATCCATCGCCAGGTCGCTTTGCTCTACTCAACCCATTTTGCGCAATCAAACCGAATTCGGATATCGTTGGAGAAATTCGGAAGATATCCGAGATTTCCTATTCTCACCATGCCAATTGGAGGTTCGCCAGCCAGGCCCTGGCTAGACCCCACGACCATAGGAACAGGCGGCGAATAACTTCCCGATTTCTGTCTCTGGGTGGCATGCTACGCCGTCCACTGATGTGAAGCCTGAATTTTCGGAAGTCATACCTGGTAAAAGACTTCAAGCCTCCGGTATGCCTAGGTTCTTACCACAGGACCAGAGCACC
>JAJYCH010000003.1 GCA_021778575.1 Planctomycetota bacterium | reverse complement strand
GTACCGCTGACGCGGATGTACCAGGCGTCCGGTTCGCAGTGACCGTTCAACGATTCCACCGCCTGACGAAGAGTCATCCGGTTGTTGCCCGGCTCATGGACGACCGGGCGGCCCCAGTGGACGTTCATGCGGGAGATGATCCGGGCGTAACAGCTCGACAGGTCGACATCGGCCAACATTTCCGGAGCCTGATCCCACAGTCGGGTTGGGGACCGGTTGTAGAGGAGTCCCCCGTGGATGCGACCGGTTTGAAGGCCAAAGCGACTCGCCGCCCGCTCGCCGCCGAAGATCGGCAGGCCCCCTTTCTTCATCAAATTCTTCAGATCGCGTTCCTTGGCCAGGATCGTCGAACCCCGCGAGACCCCCGCCGTCATCTGCACCAGGAACTGCGAACTGCCGACCCCGATCGACGCCTTCATCGGCGGGATGTCGGGTTGAACGACGCCGAACGATCTGTAGATAGCCGTGTGGTGCACCCGCATTTCTTCGTGAACCAGCAGCGTATTGACGACGTCCCGGATGGCGTAACCGTAAGCCTTGTCGGGCTTTTCATGGAATATCCGGAGCATATCTGCCTTGTCAACCGAAGAGATGTCCTCGCTTTTGCCCATCCCCAGGTAGGTCCGACTGAGGCTGTCGAGCGAGGCCTTTCTCATGGCGATCTGGGTATCCCGGAATTCGAGATGGATCTGGTAGAGGTTGCCATTCAGGTCGGCGGCGTACTCGACGATCGGGGGACCTGCGAATGGCGAGCCCGCGTAAGCCAGTCCGACAATCTTGCGATTGGCGAGTGTCAGTGCCTGCTCGCCGCCCGGTCGCGAGCTAAAGATGTCGTTGTAGTAATCCGAGCCGAACATCCGCCCGATGTCAGCGGTGAGGAAGTGACTGATGATCACGATCCGGATCTCAGGCACCGCCAGTCGATCGCTGTTTCGTTTGGGCGTCGCGTTTTGGGCCGTGGCTGCGCGCCGCTGCCCGTCATGTCGTGAAACCAGCTCGATATCCTCGAGCCCGAACAGGTCGATGAGCATCCGGACCGGCGAGAGGGCGGGCGTGATTCTCCGGCTTGGGCGGCGGATAAGCTTCTCGAAGAAACGGCCGTATTTGTCCGAATCGGTAGACAGGAAATCACCGAGCAGGAAGTCGCCTGGAATCGGTGGGATGGCCGACGATTGGTAAACCTGGACGCCGACCCGGCGGGGTGAGAACCGTGTGGCGATCTGGATGGTGAGTGTGTGAGCGTCCTTGAACTCGGTGTCGATCGCGATCTCGATCGATCGCTTCGCGCACAAAGTCTGCAATGTGAGACGGGGTCGAACGGGATGAGTCGTCGGCATCTGGGGGCTCCACGTCGCGACCGGCGAAGAGCCTGTCGCGCTGTCCTGGTTGGACCGGGTCGGCGGTCTGATCCGCTGGTTCCGGAACTCCCGACGACCGGCACCCTGCCGGCCGTCGAGGATCGAGAACCTAGGGCAGGCCGCTGGCGCCGAACAAGGCCAGCTTTGGAGGGAGCGAGTTCGGAGTGGGTGGTTCAGACTCCCACGGTCTGTCCACGCTCGCCGCTCAGCTCCCTCACAGCTCGCGCTGGGATCGACCAGATCTCGGCGGTCGCGAACCCGACCATCGCGACCGCCTTGCCACGACCCAAACCCTCAAGACTCGATACCGCAAACTGCCTTTTCCTTGGGCTTCACCTGGACCTGATAACGGTCGTTCGGCCCGGGGCATCCTGCCTCGAAAGTGAAAGCGGTTGAGATCCCAACCAGTCGAGCGATTGTTCCCGACCCGTCCTTCAGGGCTCGTTCGAGGCCCGACCGTCCCTAAAAACCCAGCCGGTCGAGTTCGCGCTCCGCCTGGAGTGCGGCCTTGCGGCGGCTCGGAGCCGGGGTGGAGTCGGTGACCCCGGCCGCTGCGGTCTGCCGCTCCGCCCAGCGCTGGAGCGCCTCGACGCTGGTGATCCACCGCGAGCCGACCCGCAGCGCTTCCAGCTTCTGGCCCTTCACCCCTTTGGTGATGGCCCGGATGAAAAAGCTATGGTGCGGCGGCTTGCCGCCCCGCCCCAGCCCCAGATAGTTGGCCGCCTGCTGCCTGACATCGATGATGGTCTCGGTCCTGATATCAATCGCCATGATTCGCTCGGCTCCCTCGCTCCTGGTGTGGTTTCGCTGCCCACGCTGAAGCTAAGGGGCGACCTCGATTCCGACCAAGAGGAGTTTCTGATTCGATGACGTATCTACTCCGAGGGTCGTGGGAAACGCTCGGCAGTGCCGGGGTAGGTCGACGTCGGGAGCGCTGACGGATCTGATGTGTCACGACGGTCGTTACCCGCGCCATGGTCATTGAGCGCTTCCCTATCACGTTCATCCCCAGGACATTTCGTCCCCGGGAGACCTGGAAGGATTTCAGTAACATTTCAGTGCCAATAATCGGCAAGGGGAAGAGGGCTCGCGAATCAACCGACTCGGCGATTTCTTCCCTGACGGAAGCCATCCCCAAGATCCTTAGCCGATTTCCCGCATGATCTCGCGGGCCTTGGATAAGTCACGCTCGGCGTAGACCTGGGTGACGTCGGCCTTGGAGTGGCCCAGCACGACCTGGGCGGCTTCGAGCCCGAACCGCGCCCGGACGGCAGTGGCGGCCGAGTGGCGGAGTTGGTTCGGGGACCAACGATGAGCCCGTCGCCAGGCGGCCAACTCCTCCCGCTCAGCCTGGATGAGCTTGCTCGGCCTTTTGGCGGAGAGGCTCGGATGAGGGAAGGCCTTGTCGCACGCCCGGACCAGGGCGCCCAGGTAGGAGTTTCGCCGGTACCTCTCGGCCCGTCCTGAGCCTGGGTTCGCCACTCGCTTTGCAAGCTCCGAGGGGGTCCGATTGGTCGTACGAGCGGCCGAGCGGATTGCGTGATGCTCGGCGACCGCATCGGTGGGTCGGAAAAGGTAAGCATCGGGGTCGACTTTGAGAAACCCGCGAATCAGTTCGACGGCTCGGGGTCCGAGCGGGATCTCGCGACGTTTTCCCCGCCAGGCGGTCTTGTGAAACTCTGGTTGATAAAGCCATACATCTCCGACTTGTGTCAAATCGCGGCCACGCATGGTACAAGCCTCACCCGGCCTCATGCCGGTCAAGAGCTGGAGCCGAACCATCGCCGCGACCGGGCGAGAAAGAAAAGGCAGGGTCGCCTCGACCACCTCGAGCGACACTGGTTCCACCGGCTCGGGTTCCCTCGCCGTGGTGCGAGCTTTCTGGAGGCCGCCGACGGTTTTGAGCGCCTGGACAACTGCGACGGGGATGAGTTCCACCGAGGCCGCCCAGCGGAACGCTCGGCGGATGCGATGGATCCGGTCGTTGATCGAGGTTCTCGCCAGGCCCGAGCGGATCATCTCGTCTCTGACGGCTTGGAGCGCCAGTGGGCCGAAGTCCCTGGCCGGGGTGAGTGCGTAGAGCTTCCGGACGGGACGGAGGGCCGCCTTGATGTTGCCGATTTCCTCGGATTGCGTCCCGTCCGCATGGCGGTAGTGGAGCTGGGCATGGTTCCAGAAACCAAGGAGAACCTCGGCCACCGTCACGTCGCTGGCCGCTGGATGGTTGATGGTCGGCGTCGAAACTGCGCTGGTCGGGCTGCCCGAGACCGCCCTTTCCGCGAGGATGCGGTGATACTTCTCCCAGCTTTCCGGGGAGCCGTGCTTGCCGAGGTAGATATCCCGGCCGTCGATCCGGACGACAGCCAGATCCTTGGGAAGATAGTGGCGGTACCTGGAGGATCCTTGAGTAGTACCAGGTACTACTCGTAGGTTTCGTCGCTCTCGCGGTGGGCCTGGCGGATCGTCTCGATGAGGGCGGAGACGTGGGCAACTCGCGGGCTCTCGGGGCGGCCAAGCCAGGCGTAATAGCCGGCCCGAGAGACCTCCAGGACATGGCACATTAGCGCCACCGGGAACTAGTCCCGGTGGTTGCCGATGAAGGCGAATCTCAGGCCTTCTCGCTGGCGAAGAAGGTCTTGGCTTTTTTTAGGATTTCACGCTCCATGAGGAGCCGCTTGTTCTCCTCGCGGAGGCGGTCGTTCTCCCGGCGAAGCGCGGCGGGGTCGTCGGGGGGGTGGGGCGAGCGGCGGGGGTGCCGAAGCGTCGGACCCAATACTGCAAAGTACTGGTGGGGACGCCAAGGCTGGTGGCGGCGTCCTTGAGCCCGCGACTTTGCTCGGTGACGAGCTTGGCGGCGGAGACTTTGAAATTACGCGAATACGTCTGTCGGGCCATGAGCGAGATCCTTCACTGACGATTATGCCAGACGGGTGGCGCGCCCACTATTCGTGAGGAAGGCCAGTCATCCCATTCTCTTTCATCCCGTTCGACGCTCTGCCAAGAATGGACTTCAATCCCAAGAGGATCAAAGGTGATGATCACTCGTTTCTTCGCGGTTCTGGCTCCAAAGGAAGCAGAAGTTTCAGATTCGATGAGTTGAAGCCATTCGTCCGCTCTCGACACGACGATGTCGGACCGCTAAATAATTTTGCTAAAATCGTCTTTGGATATCATGCGAATGACTCTTGCGAAGTGGAGCGGCCGTAGTCGAGACACCTCTCAACTCGGCCGCCATGAACTCAAACTACTTCTATTCAACTACCCAATTTGTCTCATGACCTCGTGAGCTTTAGCCAGGTCGCGTTCGGCGTAAACCTGGGTAACGTCAGCCTTGGAATGACCGAGAATCACCTGTGCGGCTTCGAGCCCGAATCTCGCGCGAATCGCGGTGGCCGCCGTGTGGCGTAGTTGGTGGGGATGCCAACGCCGCACTTTCCGCCAGGCGATCAGCTCGGCCTTCTGCTCCGGAGTCAATTCCGCCCGATCGATCTTGGACAGGACTGGATGGAGGAAAGCCCGATCGCAAGCCCGCCAGATCGCCGTTCGATAGGCATTCTTGCTGTAGCATGAGCCCGGTGGTCGATCGGGACGGGCCTTCAGTTTCCTGGCCCGCTGGGATGGCGTCATCGGAGTCTGACGACTGGCCCGACGCTTGATGTTTCGGGACTCGACGGCTTCGCGAGGTTGAAAAAGGAAAGCGTCCGGATCGGCCCGAAGCCAGGGCTCGACGACGACTTGGGCCTTCGGACCGAGAACGATCTGGCGATCGATGCCGTGATGGTCGGTCTTGTGTCGCGACGGACGGTAGACCCACGCCTGGCCCGTCCGATCGATATCGCTAGTCCGCATGATGACGATTTCGCCGGGCCTGGCACCGGTCAGGCGTTGAAGCTCGATCATCGCCCAAACCTGGCGGGTGACGAACGGTCGGATTGCGTCAACCGCGTCATCGGCGACGGGTCGGACGGGATTCGGCTCCGGGGCGACAGTCCGACCCTTCCGGAGACCGGTAACAGCCGTCAAGGCATGGTGCGTCGATGCCGGGACAAGCTCATTCTCGACGGCCCAACGAAAGACCCTGACCACCTTCCCGACCCGATGGTTGATCGTGGTGCGTGCCAGGCCCGAATCGATCATCGACTGTCGGACATTCTTCAATGCCATCGGGCCGAACTCCCGGGCGTGTGTCAGGCCGTATAACAATCGGAGCGGCCGGAGGGCGTGCTTGAGATTGTCGATCTCGGCCGTGGGCGAACCGTCCGCATGGCGATAGTAGGTCTGAGCGTGGTTCCAGAACGCCAAGACGACTTCGGCGACGGTCGGGTTAGATGCGATGACCTGATTCCGACCAGCATCTGCGACGACAGGAATCGACGCTGGCGAAGATGCCCGCTCGGCCAGTAACCGGTGGTATCGTTCCCAACTCTCGGGGGAACCATGCTTGCCGAGATAGAAGTCCTTGCCGTCGATCCGGACGACGGCCAGCCCCTTGGGCTTGTAGAGGCGATACATCGGTTGGGAGGCGGATCGGGTGGACATGAGCGGCACCTTGGGCTGTCAGTAGTACCAGTACTACTGTAACAGGACTTCCGGAGCAGCACTCCCGACCACCAGGAGGTAACGTAAATCGTTTCTGCTAATCGATTTATCGAGAATGGGCGGCACTGGATTCGAACCAGTGACTTCCACCGTGTGAGGATGGCACTCTAGCCGCTGAGTTAGCCGCCCGGCTTTCTTGTTTCCCAAAGATAACTTCCGGCCCAGGAGGATGCAAGGGCAGCCAGCCATAGACTGAGTGGGTTCTTGGCGGACAGGACCTCGGTTCAGTCGGTCACTTTGAGCCCAGCCAGGACTCCGCAGTGGATCAGGGTCGGTATGACCTCGCCGGGGATCAGGCCGGCTTCCTGGAGCCAGGCTCGATATTCTCCGGCAGAATACGCTCTTCCCTCGGTCAGTCGGAACAGAGAGGCGGAATAAAGGGCGATCGGCAGTGGTCCGTCCAGGGCGTCGTTCAGGAACACGTCGTGGATCAAGAGCCTTCCGCCGGGGTGGAGGGCCTTCGCGGAGCGGTGGACCAGTTCGGTGCAGTCGGCGACGTCCCAGTCGTGCAGGACGTTCGAGAGCAAGATCACGTCGGCCCCTTCAGGCATCGGGTCCTTGAACATGTCGCCGGCTCGGACTTCAAGTCGGTCGGCCACTCCGTGGGCCCTGGCCATTTCCTCGGCGACCTTCAAGACCTCGGGGCGATCCCAGACGATCGCTTTCAGGTGAGGGTGGCGGAGGAGCCAGGCAATGCTGTAAATTCCCGATCCTCCGGCCACATCAACGAGTAATCGGGCGTCGTCGAGGGGATAGTTCGCGGCCAGGACCGGCGCGACGTTTCGGGCTCGGCCGGCGAGCGCCAGGGTCAGCGACCGGGCGGAGGCCTCGGTTTCCATCGCCGACTCGATTCCTTCCTTGAAGATGAACGCGGCGCCTGCCTCGTCGGTCGCGGCTCCGGCGGGTCGATTGGTCGTCAGCCGCTCGACCATCTCCAGAACTCCGGGAGAATCGCTGGCCAGTCCGACGTAGCCGCCGACGTCGAAATAGGCCCCGGGCGTGAGGTGGTCGCGAGCCAGTTCGGTCAGGGTGAGCCGGTTGTCTTCGCGCGCCTCGATCAGTCCGAAGGCGCGAAGGGCGGTGATCAGCACGATGGCCGGACGCTCGGCCAGACCAAGCTCGCGACGGAGCTCGTCGAAGGACATCGGAGCGGGGCTAAGTCGCTCAAAGACGCGGAAATGGGTGACGGCCGCCGTGAGCAGTTCCGTCCCGTGGTTCCCTCGGAAGATCTCGAAGATCGAGGTCGGGTCGAGCGACGGTGTAACCATCGGCGGCGGTGTCATGGCGATCATTCCGTGGTCGAGACGACGGTCGGCTGGAAGAGAGCGGCGATCAGCGCATCGTCAATCGTCAATCTTAACGCAGGCCTGTTGAGTTTGGGAACGGAGTTGCTGGAGATCGCGACGAGACCGCTGTTCGGGTGTAACCGGAATTTCTGGGGGGCTCTGGTCGGCTCTGTCCGGGAACTTTCCGACGAAGCCTCTCTGGAGTGCGAGAGCTTGCTCTCGCTCTGGCGACCGGAGCTTGCTCCGAGCCGAATGACCTGGCCAAACCGGTTTCCCGCGAAGACCGTGGAGCAAGCTCCCCGAAGCAAAGCGAGAGCAAGCTCTCGCACTCCAGAGAACCAGTCCGTCCGCAAGCTCTCAGAAAAGCTGGGTCCACCCCGCTGTTGGTCGCGTTGCCGAAGTTCATTTCTGGGGCAAGGCCAGCTCGATCGGCTCGGGAGCCAGGATCTCGAACGCGGCCCGAGCGTCGCCAAATCCTGTTCGGTCGACACCGACGATCAGAAGGTTCGCGCCCGACTTGAGCGAGAGCCTGACCAGATCGGGTAATGGGGCCAGAGTCGTCTCGCGCGGTGGGTCGAAGGCTCGGACCAGCGCCGTCGGTTCGTGCTCGGAGACATCGGCGACTTTCGACCCGTTCAGATAGACGCGCGAGGCTCCTTCGATGCCGAAGCGGAGCGCCGCGACCTGGTCCTGGCTGGAACGGATCGAGACGGCGAGATAAGCTCGGCCCGGTTTCGATCCCAGCGATCCTCGGAGGTTCAAGCTTCCCCAGTTCGTCGCGTCCTGAGCGGTCCACGTGGCGGTCCGGCCATCCTGGCCCGGAAGCGGCCGATCGAGCTCGACTCGGTCGAGCGGAATCCGGAGCCGATCGGCCCCGACCTCGAACGGGCCACTGGTCAGGACCCGGTCGAGCCGCTTGGGTCCGTTTTTTAACGCCGTCTGCGCGGGCTTGCTCTGGAGGAAAGCGATGACCTGGGTGATCTCTTCGGGCGTCAGGTCGAGAGCGATCGACGCGGGCATCAGCGAGCCGGGTTCGGTGGTGATTTCGCGGATCAGTTCGGCGGCGATCCTGACTTCGCGCCCGTCCGCCTCGCGGATGGTCGTGAACTTCGGGTCTTTCGCCTGGCTGATCCCGACAAAACTTCGTCCGTCCTTGAGCGTGACCCGGCTCGACCCGTGATTCGCGGCGATCTCGTGAGCCGGACGGAGCATGGCATCGAGCAGGTGGTTGCTCGATGGCGTGGAGGCTCCGAGGGTCAGGTTGGGTCCGAGGTTGAAGCCACGGGACTCGACCTGATGACATCCCGAGCAGCGGCTCGACTCGCGAAAGAAGACGCCGAGCCCGGTCCAGGGATCGCCCGACTGGTCACGGATTGCCTGGTTCGCGGCCGAACTCGGGCTCGCTCCGCCTCGGGTTTCTTCGTCCTCGATGGAGGCTCGGAGCTTGCGGGTCTCGGTTCGGTCATGGTCGCGCAAGGCGAGCAGAACGGCGGGTAGTTCCCGTCGGCCGATGGTCTTGTCCCGGTAAGCGCGGGCCAGGATCTCGCTTCCCGCCAGTGATTGCCCGAGAATCCGGACCGCCTGGTCGCGCAGGGCTTGATCGGTGGCTGTCAGGGTTGTTTCGAGTTCAGGCAGGCTTTTGACCTGGTCGGCTCTGGCCAGAGAATTCAGGGCGGAGAGTCGGAATTGTCGGTCGTCGGACTGGCGGAACGCTTGCTCGATCGCCGCGAAAGCTTTGGGACCGAAGGCTCCCAGCGTCTGGATCAGCAAGAGCCGTTCTTTGTCCGACGTCCCTTTTTCGTTCAGGCGCTCGACGAGCCGTTCGAGAGCCCGGGGAGGTCGCGATAATCCGGCGAGTCGGGTCGCGGCCTGGCGGACCGACTCGTCGTCGCTTTCCAGAAGCGAGAGGACCAGGATCGAGACGGGATTGCCGGAGAGTCGACAGGCGTCGAGGATCGCGATTTTCTCGGCGGGCGTCAACTCGCCGTGCTTGGCGGCCCAGTCGGCCAGACCTTGGGTCGGCAGAGTGATTCCGGCGGGAAATTCAGCGAACTGGCGGATCAAGGCGATCCGCTCGGCGGGAGCGAGGTCGGGGATCTTGACCAGATCCTCGATTTGCTCGGCGGCGGCCGAGGCCCGGAGGCTATTGAACAGACTGACTCCGACTTCGCGCTCGACACCGCTCCGTGTCCGGATCGCCAGCGCGACTTCCTCGACACCAGGATCGCCGAGCCGTTCGATCCCTCGGACGAACCCGTCCTTGAGGATCGGGTTCGCCTGAGGATGCGTGTACAACCAGCGGAGGAGGACCGCCGCGTATTGCTGGGCTCGCGACTCGGCATGTCGGCTCAGCGCCAGAACGATCTCGCGGGCAACCCGAGGGTCGGGGTCGTCCAGGTGCGGAGCGAGCTTGGGAACCAGTCGGATCGTCGGTCCTTTGGGCTCGTTTCCGAGCGATTGAGCGGCGAGCCGGCGGACCTCGGGCTCGGGATCGCTGAGCAGCGCGATCATCACGTTTTCGACCGTTTCGGACCAGAAGTGGCGGGCTCCCTGGATTCCCAGAAGCCGCTGGTGCAAGCCGGCCGAAGTGTTCGTGGCGTAGCCGATCAGATAAGGCAGGTTCGTGGCCCCGCGATCAACCAGTTCCCGGAGAGCCCGGTTCGCCTCGGCGAGGTCGGGCGAGGCGATGTACTTGAACACGAGCTGGTTGGCGTCGGCGTCGAACAGTCGCTTCCAGTGGTTTGGCTTGAGCGGCTTCGCCGGGCTGGATGTGTCGCCGACCCATTGAAGCTGATAGATCCGGCCGGCTTTCCCTTCTCCATTGGACGGAGACCGGTCCGACCAGTGGCCGCGCCGATCAAGTACGTAAAGCGCTCCATCCGCTCCGACGGCGACCTGGATCGGGCGGAACTGATCGTCCTCGGACGTCAGCAAGGTTGTTTCGCCGAGGAAAACGTCCAGGCCGCCACGGTTCTCGATCTTGAACCCGTGAACCGCTCGACGAGTCGGGTCCGCCACGATCCGGAGATCGTGAAACGACTCGGGAAAGGCGACGCCGTTGTAGATCACGAGTCCCGAGGGAGTGCCTCGGCCGAGCCTCGCCAGTGGACCGAGCTTACCGGGACGCTCGCCCGCAGCCGCCGCTCGGTCAAAGTCCGGCGAGCCATCGCGGGAGCCGATCCGGGTCCGCCAGCCGTAGTCGGCCTCTTCCGCCGGCTGGATCAGACGATTTCCCTGGAACTTCGACCCGTCTTCATGGTCGCCATCGATCAAGGTCGGGTGGAAATTCGCGTCGAACGCGACGCCCGACTGCGGATTTCGCAGACCCATGGCGAAAAGCGAGAGGCGTGAGCCATCGGGCCGCAAGCGCAGGACGCCACCGTTCCCGAGGAGATCCACCCGCGCGCCGTCGGACCCGACAATCCGGTTCTGATGATCGCCGGTCGTCAGATAGAGCCAGCCATCGGGTCCGAGCGCGATCGAGCTCAGCCCGCGATGATCGATGGCCGAGAAACCGTCGGCCAGAACCGTTCTGGTCTCGAACTTGCCGTCGCCGTCCTCGTCGCTCCATTTTTCGAGCCGACCGACGCAGGCCAGATAGAGACAATTTTTCGAGGGGAAGACGCAGGTGGGCAGCTCGCAACCTTCGAGTACGACCTCGGAGGCTTCGAAAAACCCGTCCCCGTCGGCGTCCTTCAGCCGTTTGACCACGTCGGTCGAACTTTTCCGGTTCCGGAGGACGCGGGTCGTGCCTCCTTCGGGAAGCGGCAGCGTCTCCCAGGTCTCGATCGACCGCTCGGCGGGCTTCCACTCGGCGACGAACAGGTTGCCCTGGTCATCAAAGGCCATGGCGGCGGGATCGACGATCGTCGGCTCGGCGGCGATCAGGCGAACCTTGACCCCCTTGGTCGCCCGGAGCCCCTGAAGTCGTGGGTCGGCCGGGGAGGAGTCGCCGTGAGCCGACGAAGCCACGATCCCAGCCAAGACCCAGCCGATGGCCATTGCCGACCCGGGGCGAACCAGACTCCGAAAATGGGCAAGACTCCAGATCATGGTCGATCTCGCGGTGGTCGAGGGGTCGCTGGATTCGGGCTCGAAGGAATTGCGGCGGATCGTACTCAGACCTCGTGATTCGCACAAGTTCAGCCGTGCCGACCGTTTCAGTCTCGGCGACCGGGACGGTCGAGAGGCCGGCTGAAGTTGACCCTTGTCCCTATCAACCCTAAAATCGACTTTATTCCCCGGAACATTCAGGAATGCCCATCTCGACCGTCGATTCGGTGTCTCTGGCGACAGATTCCTGGGGTTAAGCAGAAGAGGCGACCGACGATGGCCACCGATGTTCGATTGAAAGAATCGCTCCCCGCTCTCACCGATCGGATTGTCGAGACTTACGAAGAGTGCGGCGGCTTACACCATCTCGGGCATTCGCCCCTGCCTAGCTATCGCGAGGTCGTTGAGATCCTGGGTGATCTGCGGGAGATCCTCTGCCCCGGCTATGGCCGGCGCCAGAACCTGAACCTGGGGAATGTCGGCTACCACGTCGGCGACCTGATTTATAGTCTCCATGATCGCTTGACCACGCAGATTGCTCGGGCTCTGCGGCACGACTGCCGGGCGGCTCGCGACCTGGAGACGGATTTTGACGGTGATGCCCAGATTGCCGCGATCCGGCTGCTCGAAGCGATTCCGGAACTTCGTCAGGTTCTCGCGGCCGACGCTCAGGCGGCGTTTGATGGCGACCCGGCGGCCCGAGGTCTCGATGAGATCCTGTTTTGCTATCCGGGTATCGCCGCCGTCACCGTCTTTCGGATCGCTCATGAACTTTACAAGCTCGGCGTGCCGTTGATCCCCCGGATGATGACCGAATATGCACACGCCAAGACCGGGATCGACATCCATCCCGGGGCCACGATCGGGCGACGGTTCTTCATCGACCACGGGACCGGCGTCGTCATCGGCGAGACGACGGAGATCGGCGAGGGGGTGAAGGTCTATCAGGGAGTGACTCTGGGCGCCCTGAGTTTTCCCAAGGATGAGATGACCGGCGAGCTTGTCCGAGGGACCAAGCGTCACCCGACGATCGAGGACGGGGTTGTGATCTATGCGAACGCGACGATCCTCGGCGGCAAGACAGTGATCGGCCGGCACTCGGTCGTGGGCTCGGCGGCCTGGATCACGCGGTCCATCGCGCCTCACACGATCGTCACGATCGAGGACCCCCGGCTCCGGATCAGAGGAGCGGAGAACAGCCCGGCGGGCGTCGGTTTCGATTACCAGATCTGACGAAGGGGTCACTCATGGGGCAGGCTTCGACCAGATCGTCGTCGCTCGAACAGTTCCTGAACTTGCCCGAATTCAAGCCCGCTCTCGAATTCCTTGAGGGAAGGGTCATCCAAAAAATGTCTCCCCTGTTTCCGCATAGTGTGATTCAGGGGGAACTTGTGACCGTACTCAATGCGTTTGCCCGACCTCGTAGGCTCGGTCGGGCCTGTCCCGAGCTTCGGGCGGTCTTCGGTGGCGCGGCCCAGGTGCCGGACGTCTCGTTTTATTCGGCCGATCACCTGCCCCGATTTCGCCGAGGTCAACCGGCGCCGTTGTTCACCACTCCACCCGATCTCACCATCGAGATTCTTTCGCCCGGTCAGACGGTCGGGGAACTCCGGCGGAAAATCCGTCATTCTTTGAAGCATGGTTCCCGGCTCGGCTGGTTGATCGAGCCGATTGGCGAACGGGTCGGCGTGCTGCGTCCGGGTCAGAAGATCGAGACGCTCAAAGTTGGCGATCAGTTGACCGGCGAGCCTGTTTTGCCGGACTTCGCGATCGCCATCGACACGATCTTCGGCTGGCTCGAAGAGGTCTAAAGCGTTTTGCAGATTGATTTAACGGTCCCGCAGGGTGGGATCGGCCCACCACGAATGGAAGCTGGCGGGCCGAGCCCAACCTACGCCAGAGAAGACGCAACAGCCTCTTGAAGAACGCTCTCAATCAGCGGCTGGCGAAGACGATCCAGCCGCCGGCCCTCACGCTTTGACCGAGCCAGGGAACGGCGATCGGTTCCGCTCGAATGGCGTCGATAGGCAGGACCTCGTCGATCCGGAATCCGGCCGAGCGGATGTCACGGACCAGCTCGCCCCAGGTGAAGAGATGAACTTCCATGTCGGCGATTCCGCGATAGGTCATCTTGCGATCGCCGAATCCGGGCCGGCCGGTCAGCCACTTCATCCCCTGCCCCATCAGCCAGAACCGACCTTGCGGGTCCTTGAGGTTGAGCCAGATGTTGTGAGCATGCAGCGCGAGCCGACCGCCGGGCCTGAGAATCCGATGGGCCTCGGCCAGCGCCTTGCGCCGGGACTCGCGACCTCGGATCATCCCCAGCGTACTGAACATCGAGATGGAGTAAGTGAACGTGGCATCCGGGAAACAACCGAGCCGGCAGAGGTTGGCTTGAACCGTGTCGAGCCTCAGTCCGGCCGCGTCAGCCTTGCGAGCCAGCTCTCCGAGCATGGCGGCCGAGAGGTCGACGGCGGCGACAGGAAACCCTCGACCGGCGAACTGGAGCGAGTGCCGACCTGCCCCACAGCCCAGGTCGACCAGTGGACCGGGCTCGATAAACCGAGTCTTCAGAGCTTCCGAATCGAACCGGAAGAGTGGATGCCCCTCGAAATATTCGTCTTCCTCGGTCGCCAGCCGAGGGGTATTGGCGTACTGCCAGAGCGAGGGATTGACCCCTTCGGGAAGTCGCCAGGCCGGGGGCGGGGTGAGGTATTTCATGAAATCGGGCTGGTCGCGAAGACCCTCGCGGAACGGGGTGCCAGCTCGATCTGATGGAGCGAGCCGTTTTCGGTCCGGACCTGGGCATCGGTCCAGACCTCGTTGAATTGGAGATCGTCGTCGACGTCGTTCCGGGTAGGAATGTCGATCCGGGTACGGCTTTGCCCGGTATTGAAGACGACAATGATCGACTCGGCTCCGAGCTGCCGGAGAAAGGCGGCGACGTCCCCCTGGGCGTACAGAAACGTAAAGGAGCCTCGACGGAGCGACGGGCGTTCTTTACGCAAGGCGATCATCTTGCGGAAGTCGCCGAGAAGTTCCTTGTCCCAGGTTTCGGGTTCGTTCCAGGGGAATGCCCGGCGGTTATCGGGGTCCTTGCCGCCGGTCATCCCGATCTCGTCGCCGTAGTAAATCGACGGTGCGCCGGGGAAGGTCATTTGGAAGAGCGTGGCGAGGCGCAAGGCCGATTTATCTCCCCGCGCAAAGTGGAGGAATCGGGCCAGGTCATGGCTTCCCAGCAGGTTCATCATCACGGCGCTGGTGTTGGGGTGGTAGTGGCTCAGGAGCTTCTCGACCTGACTCTGGAATGCCTCGGCACCCGTGGGATCAACCCGATAGAAACTGGTTCGTTTCAGCTCGTCCTTATTGATGGCGGAACCGATGAAAAAGGCAAAACAGATTCTTGTGAACAGATAATTCATCAAGGCGTCCCAGCAATCGCCGCGCAGCCACCGCGTTGCTTCGTCGGTGCGGTCGATATTCTGGTCGAAATCCGTCAGGGCGGCGAACGGTCGATGTTCCCAGACCTCGCCAACGATATACGCCTCGGGATTGGCGGCGTGGACCCGGCGGCGAAACTCGGCCCAGAACTCGCGGTCGTCGATCTCGTGAGCGACGTCGAGCCGCCAGCCATCGGCTCCGAATTCGATCCAGTGGCGGCCAACGTCCCAGAGGTACTCGCGGACGGCTGGGGTCTCGGTCCGGAACTTCGGCAACGCATGCAGGCCCCACCAGGCGTTGTAGCCGGCGGGCTGGTCGTGGTTGTAGGCGTTTACCGGCCAGCCGTGGACGGTGAACCAGTCGAGATAGGCCGAATTCGGGCCATTTTCGAGAATATCGTGAAAGGGAAAGAACCCCCGGCTGGCGTGGTTGAAGACGCCGTCGAGGACGACCTTCATCCCCCGGGCATGGGCTCCGTCGATCAGCTTCCGGAGCGCCTGGTCACCGCCGAGCATCGGGTCGACGCGTAAATAGTCGTGCGTGTGGTAGCGATGATTCGACGCCGACTGAAAGACCGGCGTGAAGTAGATCGCGTTGATTCCCAGATCAGCGAGATAATCCAGATGTTCGAGAACGCCGATAAGATCCCCACCTTGATAGCCCTGGGGTGTCGGCGGGGCTCCCCAGGGTTCGAGGTTCGTCGGCTTCGCCACGGTTTGGCTCCGCGCGAAGCGGTCCGGAAAGATCTGGTAGAAGATCGCGTCGCGGACCCAGTCGGGAGTCTTGGGTTCGGTCACGGCGTTACTACCCCGGTGATTCATTCGAGGGTCAAGCCGCTCGAATCTTGGTAAAAGCCAAATTTCGACGATAACTCGTGCTGGCGGATCACCTCGCGAATCCGGCGCCGCTCGATCCAGTGACGCAGGGTGACCCAGAGAATCGCGGCGATCAAGGCCGCCACGAACGTCACGATCAGGGCAAAGGCCAGAAACATACCTACAAAGAAGCCGCCATCCATGTCAGGATCTCCAGCGGGAAGCGAATAACGACCCGGCTATCGTCCCTTGGTTCTCGGGCCGTTGCTGTTGTTCATCCCCGGCACGACCTTGAAGTAGTAGAGTTGCTGGCGGTCGCCACGGTTCCGGAGGTCATCGAGCATCGGGTCGAATTCGAGCTTCGCGGTTCCTTTGAAGAGGGCCTTGTTATTCCAGCGAACTTCCATCTTCTTTTTGAAGTCGATCAGTCGAGGGCTAACCCATACATCGATCCGGCTGATTCCGTCGGTCGTGATGTTGAGCAGGTTGCCCTGGGCGCTCGACTTGAACTTGATCGTCGCGGGCTTGAGGTTCTTGCCCATCACGTCGGCTGCCTCGGGAGCGGTCGAGCGTCCGGGGATGATGTCGCGAACGATGACGCCGAAGAAGCGGGCGTCGGAGGGACGGGCGGTTGCCGCGTCGAATTGTTTGGGCACCGGGTCGCGCTTGCGCTTTTCCATCCAGTCGAAGAACGAGGGAACTTCCTCGGGCAGTTCCTCAAGACCTCGCTTGAGGTAATCCACGTAAGTGACATCTTCCACTTTCAGGATCAACGGCTTGGCGTAGGTTTCAAAGACGTATTCGCGAGCGACCGGGGCCATTTCGCCGATGGCGATGTAGAGCGGGACGTTTTCGATCTGCTGCTTGTAGGCACAGGCATACTTGGCGGGGAAGCCCGAGATCACCACGACTCCGGCGAACACGTCGGGGTGGGCCAGGCCGAAGTCCCAGGCCATGTTTCCCCCTTCAAGCTGGCCGGCGAGGTAGACCCGGTCCGAGTCGATCGAGTACCGTTTCCGGGCGTCGCGGAGCGACAGTTCGACGGCGGCATGCTCGGCGCTGGTGTACTGGTAGGCCTTGCCCATTCCGGGAACGTTATATGCGGGCGCGATCACGAGATAACCGCGCTTTGAGGCTTCGGCCGCCAGCCAGTCAACGGCCGATCGGGGGCCTCGACCGTCGTGGAGCGCGACCACGGCCGGATAAGATCGGGCCGGGTTGTATTCGGGGGGAAGGAGCAACGCATACTCCGAGGGTACCGGATTGTTATCCTCGGCCACCCGGTGCAGGGTGACGGTGCCGACCTTTTCCCTTGATGGGTCGGAATCGCGGAGCGGCGGGTCCATCCGGACGACGATCCTGGCGATGGCATCGAGTTCCAACCCCTCGATCTTCTGAAGGTCGCCGAGCAGCGTCAGCCGGGCGACGTCGGACTTCGCCGCGAGGTAATCATGAACCAGCGTCCGGACCCGCCAGAGTTCCGCGGCCCCCTTGAGGTTATCAACCGCCGACTCCGTTCCGACGACCCATCCCGAGAGGCCAAGCGCCAGTCGGGTCTCGGGCGGAAGCTTGGGATCGGCCTTCGTCAACGCTTCGAGGCGAGGTCGCGCCGCGTCGGGCGCCTTGCTGAGTAACTCAAGGATCTCGGCGACGCCGACCTTCCAGTTTTTCCGTTCGGCCTCGGGCAACTTCTCGGCCAGATCTCGGATCGAATCGGCCAGGAGGCGGTCGTTGACCGCCTGGTCTTCATCCTTGCGGATCTGGTCGCGGACGTCGACAAGGATATCCGGAGGCAGGTCGAGCCGGGCGAGCGTCCGGAGCCGGTTGAGGACCTCGATGGGCTGTTGGGCTTTCCGGCGGATCACCAGTTCCTTCAAGGTCTCGCGGGCTTGAAGTTCGATGACGATCCGTCGCGTATCGGCGACACGTTCGCGAAGCTCGGCATCGTCCGGAAAGTCGCGCTGGAGCCCGTCAAGCGCGTTAAGGGCTTCGGGATACCACTCGGCCTGGATCAGCCAGCGAGCGACTTTCAGGCGTTCTTCCTGGTTGGTTTGCTCGACTCTGCCGAGCAATCCCAGGACCACCGACCGGGGGATCTGACTGGTGGCCACCTGACCTTGCCAGAACCCGTCGATCCCGCGAAACCGGCTCATGAACGGGCCGAGTTCGTGGATCGCCTGCTTCATCTCGACCCGTCGCTGATTATTATTCGTGTAGCGAAAGCTCCGACGCCCTTTTTCGTCCCAGGGGGTCGTCTCGATATTGACCGCCGCCGGTGGTTGCACGCCGACATGGACTTCAAGCGGCTGGACGAGCTGGAACCGTTCGAGTTTCGAGAAACTATTATCCGACTCGACCCGGTCGATCTTCGAGTTGTAGAAGATCGTTCGCTTGAGCCCGTCGTAGACGAACGCCAGCGTATTATCCTTATCGAGAAAGCCGCGATAGACGGTGCCATTCTTGAGGACGATCGAGTCGCCCAGGACGCTCGAATGGGTCAGACTGAGGGCCACGATTGCCGAAACGACGATCAGGCTGGCCGCGACGGGCCGGAAACGAACTGCGCGAGTCATGCGGGAAGTCCTTGCGCCGGGATCAGATCCGTCGATCGTCGCGAAAGGGCGAACGAGGAAAACCATCGATCGCTGAATCACTATTGTGACACCCGTCACGTCACTGTTCAAGGAGCCCTGGGCTGGGGACCTCGAGGATTGGAGTGGTCGGTTCGGAGACTGGCCGGATTGGCACGTCTGTTGTAGGCTGATGCCGACGGATCATGACGCGCCATCGAAGCTGGTACTGGTTGGGAGACGTTCGGGATGGCCGAGTTGTTCAAATTTCGGTGCTACCAGTGCCAGAAACTGATCGGAGCCCCACCGTCGAAGTTTGGCAAGGTCGTGAAATGCCCGCGGTGCGAGTCGGACCTGATTGTCCCTTCGCCCGAGGGAGAGACGGCCGAGCCCGAGGACCCCGACGCCTTTCGCCCCGAAGATTTCGGGATCAACCTCGAACCTGAGCGGCTGGTGACTTCTCCGGCGAGGCCACTCGCCTCGACGACCATGCCTGAGAACGTCGGCCCGGACCCGATCGCGTTTCTTTCGCAAGTCAACGATGCGCAGGAGGCAACAGCCGGCGAGAATCCGGATGTCGAGCCACCTTCGATTGAGAATCTCGGGCCGGACGTCCTTCCCGAAGCTCGGCCCGAACCACTGGTCGTCCGCGGTCGAGGTCGGGGCCGGTCGATCTCGGCGGAAACTCTGCCGCGATCGCGCGACGTGATCCTGCCCCGGACCGCCGTCGTCGCCTGGTCGCTGTTCGCGATCCTGGGACTGGCGTTCGCCTTCGGATTCGGGCTGCTGATCGGCCATTTTCTGTGGAAATGAAGCAAAAAAACAGGGCGAGCCCGCAAGCTCGCCCTGTTCGGTTTCTCCTGCGAGTCGCACGATCAACGATCAGTTACCCGCCGCCGAAGTGGCCGGGGCCGAGGCCGGAGCGGGAGTCGTCGAGCCGGCCGGGAGGGTCGTCACCGACGATTTCCGGGGGAGCTTCTCATAGCGGTTCGCCGTGTTGTAAACGAAGGCGGCCATGATCGCGGCAGCCTGTTTCATGTCATCGGCCTGAATCCGGTCGTAGAGGTCCTGGTTCGAGTGGTGGGTCCGGGAATCATATTCCACGACGTCCTGGATGAACTGGAAGCCAGGCAAACCAATTCCGTCGAACGAAAGGTGATCGGTTCCACCGGTGTTCGACAGGGTGATGGTCGAGGCACCCAGGTCCTTGAACGGAGTGAGCCAGGGGCGGAAGACCGACCGGGCCGACTCGTTCCCCTGAAGATAGATCCCACGGATCTTGCCGGTTCCGTTATCAAGGTTGAAGTAGCCGGCAAACTTCTCGTAATCCGGTTTCGTGAGCACCTTGGGAAGCGGGGCGTTGGCCCCACCACCACCACCACCCATTCCACCTCGACCACCCCCTTCGGTCTGGCCGAAGTGCTCTTTCACGTAGCCCGCCGAGCCCAGGAGCCCCTGCTCCTCGCCGCTCCAGAGAGCGATCCGGATCGTCCGTCGCGGCTTGAGGTCGAGAGCTTTGAGAATCCGGACGACTTCCATCGCCACCGAAACGCCCGCCGCGTTGTCGGTCGCGCCGGTCCCGCTGTGCCACGAATCCATGTGACCGCCAAGCATGACGATCTCGTCCTTCAGGTCGGTCCCGGGAATCTCGGCGACGGTGTTGAAGGTATCGACGTCGTCCTCGAACTGGACCGCGAGATCGAGCGCGATCTTGAGGGTTTCCCCCTGGCGGATCATCCGAAGGAGCCGGTTGTAATGTTCCTTCGAGACCGTGATCTGCGGCAGGATCTTTGGGGCATCCTTATCGTAAGCCGAGACCCGCCGAGCAGCAGGACCACCGCCGCCTGGTCCACCGGCGCCCGGCAGAGGCCCAGCGGGAACCGTCGCTTGCTGGACGAAGAGGGTTCCGCCATCGCCGAGATTGCTGCCGTCGAGAATCGCGGCGGCGCCTTCTTCCATGGCGAAGGTCATCTTCTTGCGCTGCAAGGTCATCCGGGCCATCGCCTCGGGCGAGAGCTGGCCGCGACCGCCACCAGGCCCGGCGTTGGGCGGGGTTGCCGGAGCGGGAGCCGTCGGAGCGGCGACCGGTCGCTGAGGCCGAGCCCGACGCGTCGCCGCCTCGGGAGCGTTGGCCAGTTCGAGCAGTTCCTTATCGGTCAAGCGGGTCCCCAGCGGCTCGAAGTGGGCTTCCACTTCCAACGGGGGGCCGAGCATCACGAACGCCCCCTTCAGCTTCCCTTTGAGTTTGTCGAAGTCGGCCTCGGTCTTCACCGAGTCGAGATCGACAACCTCACCGACGATCGTCCCCTCGGTCCCGGGCGACCAGGCTTTCGGGAACGCGATCAGCGGGATGCATTGCGGCTCGATGACCTGAATCGAGAACTTCTTCAGGCTCCAGCCTTTTCCGAATGTCCCCCACTTTTCGAGATGGGCGTTGGTCAGACCCCAGCCGGTAAGCTGGTCGCGGGTCCATTCGTTGGCGCGCTTGATGTTCGGCGAGGCGGTGAGCCTCGGGCCGATCACATCGGTCAGATAGCTCAGAGTCGCCATGACTTGCGACTTGTTGAGCGCCTCGTCCTTGATCCGTTCGATCGGGTCGGTCGAGGGCTTCGCGGTCTCGGTCGCCGGTGGATTCGCGGACTGCTGGGCCCGGGCGTGCATGACGCCCATCGAACAGCTCGCCAGGGTCGTGATCAACGCAAAACGGACGGGGCGCAACATGGGCATGACTCTCCTCGGTGGGCTCGTCAATCGGATGAGGGCGAGAGTCGGACGGGGAGGTCCGCTGGTCGATCGGCCGGCCGGACGATCGACGAGCAAAATTGTAGCCGGAAGCTTGCCCGTCTTCACCAAGGAACAGCCCGACCCTGGAAAATTTCGCGAGTGCAGGGTGTGCCCAGATTTTCTGGGGTCTCTGGTCGCCGATGCCCTCTGGCTTGCCGACGAAGCCCTTCTCTGGAGTGCGAGAGCTTGCTCTCGCTCTGGCAACCGGAGCTTGCTCCGAGTCCGAGTGACTTCACCAACGGTTTCCCGAGAGGGACCGTGGAGCAAGCTCCACGAAGCAGAGCGAGAGCAAGCTCTCGCACTCCAGAGGACAATGCCGTCCGGGTGGTTGCGGTCGTCAGTACATAAAAAAAGACCGGGCTGATCAACAGCCCGGTCCGGGATCGTCAAAATCCAGCCTGCGAAGCCCAACGCTCAGATGCTCTCATCAACCGTGGCGTTCCGCCGATCCTTGATCCGCTGCCAGGCATCGCGCGACGCCTGTCGAGCATTCTCCCAGTCGAGCGTGGAGTACGATTGCCGGCTGGTCCAGCGATCCTTCATCTCGGACTCGATCTCGTCCCAGGTCTTGTCGGAAGTCAACGAGGCCGCCTCCCAACCCTGTCGGTAAGCGGGCTGATAGTGCGAATAGTCGAGCTGAGAATCGTAATAGGGTCGGTGGCGATGGTTCTCGGCCCAGTAGGCGTCCTCAACCGTCGGGTCGATCGACTCGGCGATCGCCTTGCCACCCAGGCCCCCGGCAATGGCCCCGACGATCACTCCCGCCGCCGTGCCGATCGGTCCGCCGACCATCCCCGCAGCGGCTCCGACGGCGGCGCCGGCGGCCGCCGCGCCTAATCCTGTCCCGACAGGGTGTGCGCCCACCTCGCCACTGATCGGGTCGAGGTTTTCCCGTTCGGCTGGCGTCTCAACGCGTTTTGACGTGGCCATGTTGCGATCTCCCGTATCGAATTCGAAAGAGAAGCGGGTTTGCGATTTCAGGCTCAAAGCCATATTCGCAAACCCGATGCCGTTAAGAATCGACGGGAGAGATTGCAGGCGATGGAAGCAGTCACCTCATTTACTTGGGATTGGCTTCCATCAAGCCGTACTTGTACAGTTTTTTGTACAGAGTCATCCGGCTGATCCCGAGCTCGCTGGCGGCCCGGAGACGATTGTTGTTGTGCTTTTCGAGGGCCTGGGTAATCCGGGTCATCTCGGCATCGCGCTTGATCTGCGCCAGGGTGATCAGCTCGACGCTCTGTCCGTTATCGGACCCCATGGGAGAAGGCTTGATCAATGGCACGCCCCCCTTGAGAATCGACTCGGGCAAGTCGTTCACGCGGATCTCGCGTCCCTGACAGAACGCGACCGCTCGTTCGATCAAGTTCCGAAGCTCACGGACGTTGCCGGGCCAGTTGTAGTTCTCCAGGGTCTTCAGCGCTTCCTCAGTGATCGCCTCGACCTCGGAATTTTGCGCGGTGACGAATTCGCTGAGGAACTTCGAGGTCAAGGCGGCAATCGCGCCGGGACGCTCGCGGAGCGGAGGGAGCTGGAAGCCGATCACGTTGAGCCGATAATAGAGGTCGGAACGGAACCGACCGGCCGCCACTTCCTCGTCGAGCGAACGATTGCTGGCCGCGACCAACCGGGCGCTGAGCGGCTGCATCCGGTTCGACCCGATCGGCTCGAAGAAACGATCCTCGACCACCCGGAGCAGTTTGGCCTGGAGCGGACCGGGCAACGCCTCGATCTCGTCGAGGAACAAGGTCCCCCGCCCGACCTCGGCGAATTTGCCGATGCGATCGGTGTCCGCCCCCGGAATCGAACCTCGGAGATGGCCGAACATCTCGCTCTCGATCTGCGCCGGTGAGATCGTCCCACAGTTGATGACCAGGAACGGCTCGGCCTTCCGGGGCGAGAATTCGTGGATCAACTGAGCAAGTCGCGACTTGCCCGTTCCCGTCTCGCCACTCAGGAGGATCGTCGTGTCCTGAGCGGCAACGCGGCGAACCAACCCCATCAGACGGTCGGTCCCCGGCATTTCGTCGTCGGCCGAAGGGTCACTCTCGGTTGCCAGTTCCTTGAAACCGAGCTTGCGCGGTTCCGGGAAGAGGGGAACGACTGACGCATTCCGTGACCGCATGGTCAGGACGTCGATCAAATAGGCCAGTCGACTCGAATCGGCCGGCCAGCCGAGATAATCCGCCACTCCAAGCCGGAGAAGAGAGAGGGCTTGCTCCGAGTCATAGTGATCGCTGACCACCAGCGTCGCGATCGGCTTCCGGGTCGCCGAGACCAGGTGAAGCAACCGCGTGACGTCGGCGGCGAAGCCGCGACGCTTCTGGTGGAACACGATCAGGGCGACCCCGTCCCAGTCCCTGTAAGTATAAGTGGCGTCAATGCCGGAAACCACCGAGAGGCTGAGGTTCGGGATCGACCCAACCACTTCATGAAGCGGCTCGATGAGCGTGGAGTCGTCGCTGACTACCAAGATTCTTGATTCGAGCATCGGTTGAATTGACCTCCCGATTTCGAGACTCCCGAAGAAGGCGGTCCACCGTGGTACCGCTCTCTCCAACACACCGAGCGAACGTCAATCGACCGCTTTTTAACCTCGTCAGCCACTGTCCAGTGAATGAGACTCTGGCCCGTGGTCTGGGGAGCGTCAACTTTCGTTTCAACGCCAGTTATAATAAGGCGATATTGCCGCCGATTGCAACGTCCAGATATGCGATACAAAACTTGCAACAGCCTGAGCGTGGGTTCGGCCAACAGAAAGGTATACACCGTGGATGGGAAACGTGAGACTCTGTAAACCCTGATGATGCAAAAAGAAACATAAGGCCCAGCAAAAAAACATCATCGAAGGCACGGGAATTGCTGGTCCGGAGAATTTCCTCGACTCCTCATTCTCCTGACCTAATCGTCCCAGACTGCGGATTTTCTGGTGATTTCGACCGGAAAATGGCGGCAATTTCCACGGAAACGCATCGAAGAGGCGAAATAGGTAAAGTGGAAGGAATGGCTCAAACCAAACGATAAAATTGGTAAGAGCGTGCTGTAATGCATCACCAGTGACAGCTCAGTAGCGACCAGTCTATTGTGCGTGAGTGATGGCAAGGGTGGGTTTGGCGTTGCCTAACCAGTGTGTTACAGTTTCGAGACACTTCGGCCGAGATCGCTTAAAGATGTGTTTCGGAACAGGGCCAAATCTCACGAAACCGAATGAATTCGGTGACATTTTGCCTCCGCTTTTGCCACGAACATCCTGGTCCGATTCGCGATTCGAGGCGCGTTGGTTGAGTCACCGGGCCGATCGAACGCTCGGGAATCGATCCTGCCGGGGTTCACGCCACGCCCGGTCGGTGGACCGGTCGAGGCTTCGGTTTCTCCCCGTGGGGAAGGTGATGACGACCGCCCTCGGCATGACTGTCCGCTTCATGCGGGCGCCGGCGTTATCCTCGCCGGTTCCGTTGTGCTGGTATTCTGGCAGGGTGACTCGCTGTCAGCCGCATTTCATGCTCAGCCTGCTATTCCCCGATCACCTTGATCAGAACCCGCTTCGGGCGTCGTCCGTCGAACTCACCGTAGAAGACCTGCTCCCAGGGACCGAAGTCCAACTTGCCGTTGGTGATGGCGATGACGACCTCTCGCCCCATGATCTGCCGCTTCATGTGGGCGTCGGCGTTGTCCTCGCCGGTGCGGTTGTGCCTGTATCGCTGGGGCGAGGGGTCGAACGGCGCGAGCCCTTCGAGCCAGGACTTGTAGTCGTCGAGCAGGCCCGATTCCTCATCGTTGATGAACACGCTCGCGGTGATGTGCATGGC
>JAJYCH010000393.1 GCA_021778575.1 Planctomycetota bacterium | reverse complement strand
ATCGACCAGGAACTGGCCCGCCATCTGGGTCAGGAGACCGTCCAGCCGAGCATGGTCCTGGGCTGCGAGCAGCCGATCACGGGCTATCACGAGACCAACTTCTCGATGGCCTACAGCTCGCATATCACCTGGCAAAACGCGACGTCGCCCGTACCGATGGAGGTTTACCCGTCGCTCGCCTTCGATAGCCTGTTCGACAACAAAGGCAGCCGGCGGAACCAGAGCGTCCTCGACCGGGTTCGCCAGGAGGCCGAAGGTCTGAGCCGCCGGGTCAGCTCGGGGGATCGCGCCAAGCTCGACGAATATCTGACCAGCGTCCGCGAGGTCGAGCAGCGAGCCCAGCGGATGAGGCTCGCCAAGGATCAGGCCGACGAACGCAACAAGGGACGAGGTCAGGCGCCGGCAATGATGCCTCGACCCGACAACGGTCTGCCCGAGGACATTCGCGAACATATGAAACTGATGTGCGACATCATCGCCCTCGGCTTCCAGACCGACAAGACCCGGATCGCCACGCTTTTGCTCAACCGCGACATCTCCGGTCTCTATTACCCGTTTCTCGATGTCCGGACCGGCCACCACGGCGCGTCGCACGACGACAAATCCGAAGCCTACGAACGGATCACCCGCTATTACGTCAGCCAGCTCGCCTACCTGGCGACCCGGCTCGAAGCGATGCCCGAAGGAACCGGGACCGTTCTCGACAACTCCTGCCTGATGTTCACGTCGAGCCTCTGGTCGGGAACCCAGCACGACGCCAGCAAGCTTCCGGTCGTCCTCGCCGGTGGGCTCGGTGGAACGCTCGAAACCGGCCGGGTCCTGAACTATCGCGACAACAGCGACCAGGATCGGAAGATGTGCAGCCTGTACCTCTCGATCATGGACCGGATGGGGGTCAAACTCGACCAGTTCGGCGACGCTCGAACCCGGCTCGCCAATTTCTGAGCGAATGATCCTCGGGTAATCACAACTGACGGACAACAATCGGTAATTCGCTGGTCACACCGATTCCGTAAGGTGTAACCGCGAATTGCCGGGTTCCTCCGGTCCGACCGACCCGTGAAAATACGGGCCTACCGGTTCAAGAGAGCCAGACATCTTTCGGTCTGGAAGCTCTTGACATGAGAGGGCCACTTTGTAAGATGAGAGTGTCGAGGCTCATGAGGGGTCATCGACACGGGTTGTGAAAGCCTCGCTGTGCGAATGATCGCATGGTCGAGGTTTTTTTGTTGCGCCTCGCTGCTGTGCTGTCGGGATCGATGAACCGAGGGACTTCCGGGCCATGATCACTCGCGAGAGCGATTTTCTCCTGGCTGGGTAAGCTCCAGAGGTCGAGCACGTTCTGAGCACTGGCGCACACTCCGTCCGGTCGCGAAGGTCGCGTTTACGTCAGCACCTGGGTCGATTGATCGGTCCATATCGTGCGACTTACCGAATTTGACCAGCTTCAACGGAATGACAACCGGGAGGAAGAACTCGATGTTGATCCTCAGCAGAAAAGCAAATGAGTCGATCGTGATCGGCGACAACATCCGGATCACGATCGCCAGCATCCGCGGCCGTTATGTCCGGATCGGAATCGATGCGCCCCGCGACGTGGCGATTTTTCGCGAGGAAATCACTCAGGAGCCGGCCATCGCTGGCAGCCATTGTTCCAGCCCCTCGGCGGAGTCGTCGTTCTCGGCAGCTCCGATCGACCGGAATCGCCAGGACTGGCAGGTTCGCGGTAACTCGAAACCGGGAAGGATTTAAACATGAATATTTCAGAGAAAGACGAAAAAATCCGGCATGAACTCCAGCTCGTCTTCGGAATGATGACGGCGATCGAGCCGGGAAGCGTCGATGCCGTCGTCGATTCCGGGGTCGTCACGGTGACGGGCCGGGTCGCCAATCTGGCGACACGGCAGTCGATCGAACACATTGCGTCGCGAATTCCCGGCGTGCTGGAGGTCGTCAACAAGACCATGCTCCAACCCCCTTCGCGCGATCCTCAAGACGATGCCGCGCTCGCCCGAGCGGTCGTCGATGCGTTCGGCCCACGTTCACATTCGTGATCACGCGATCGGGCTCGCAGATCCGCCAGGAGTCGGGTGGAAAGGTCGTCGAGGCGGGCCGTTTCGCGGGGTTGCCGTGGCGGAATACCAGGTTTTCCGCACAACATCCCTCTCGACATCCCCGGACCATCTCAGGGTTCGTTGTCCGGATATTTTCTTCAATCCGCAAAATCGCCGTGATCGTCATTCATGGCACGGGGTTGGGATGTCGAAACTAATCCGGGTCGGTGCATCCTTCGCGGACCAATTCGCGAGTTGATCCGGCCTACCCGGGCGGTTCCCCGGGGACGAGTTCCCAGGAGGAGGATTCATGACGCTCCGAATCATGTTGCTGGGCCTGGTGGCGAGCATGGGGTTCGAGTTGCCGAGCGCTCCCGAGGTTTCCCGCTGGCTCGAAGCCAGTCGGAACTGGGTCGACGCGACGGTGGCCGACCGATCGGGGTCGATTGTCGAGGTGATGAGCCCCGATGTCCGACCGACCGACTGCTGCCAGGCCCGCGAAACTTGCCTTGCTCCGGTCGCCATTGAACTGCCCAAAGCGTGCGATGACAAGGCTTTCGAAGCGGTCTCGAATGCGATGGCCACCGACTTCGCGGCCGATGTCGTGGCTCAGGCGACCCAGCCGCCGACCCTTGAAGAGGAAACCACGATCGTCGAGGTCGCGGTGGAAACTCTCGAAATCCCGGCCGTCGGCCTTCCCTCCGGTGAGGAACTGGTCACCCAGGTCATCCCCGAAGAAAAGCCGGAAACCGTTGCCGAGGTGGTCGAGGAACCAAGCATGACCGTGGAGCTGACGGAGGAGGCGCAAGATCGTCTCGACCGGATCTCCAACGCGATCCGGTTGACCCGTGAGGCCGCCGAGGCCTGGGCGGACGTGCTTCAGGACTCGGCCGACGAGACCAGTCCGACGCAGTAAGTTTGCTCGCCCGAGACAGATTCGACCAGCGCCCCGGCACTCGACGAGAGGGTCGGGGCGCTGGCGTTTCGAACGCTCGATTCCTGCCGGCCGAGACGGTACAGTCAAGCGAGATTGATCGCTTCTGCATAAGTGGCTCGTTGGGGAAAGCCTGAGCCAACGAGGTCGGATCGGAAAGGATGGTTTGGCCCGATATGGCGGGATCGCGAAGCGGAATGTTCACCGGATGCCTGGTCGTCTTTGGCCTTTCCTGCCTGATCTTCTGGGTGGATACCCGGGTGATCCGCGACGCCCCGGCCTGGAGCACTTTTGAGTTTTGCCAGTATGCCGAGATCGGTAAAAACCTTTCGCTGGAAGGGACTTACGACACGCGGTTAGTCGAGCCGATGGCTCTGGCGATGATCGACCACGACCGGATTGGCCCCCCCTCGAACCGCTGGCCGATCGTCAACCGCTATCCGTTGCCCAGTCTGGCCGTCGCCGGGTGCATGAAGGTGATGGGACCGACCGACCAGGCGGTCGCCTGGTCGAATGGTCTGGCAATCGGGCTCCTGGCGGTTGTGACCTACGCGGCGGCGCGGGTCTGGTTCGGAGCGGTCTGGGCGTCGATCGCGGCTTTGCTGTTTCTGGCCAATCCGTCGTTCTACGGCGTCTTCATCCTGCTGGGCACGCCCGACGTCTGGTTCGCGGCGATCTTTGTGATGGAATTGCTGGTCTGGTCCCGTTTCGATCCCGCCGAGGCCCGTTTTCGTCCCGGTTGGGCCGTCCTGGTGGGAGTTCTTGGTGGATTATCCTATCTTTCCCGATTTAACGCGTCGGTTTTCCTGGTGATCCAAGGGCTGGCGCTCCTGAGGCATCGGCGCTGGCGCGAGGCAGCGCTGATGACGGTCTCGGCCGCCGTTGTGGTCACGCCGATCTTGATGGATAACGTGGTTCATTTTGGTCGTCCGTTCGTCTCGATCTATTCGGCCTGGAATCTCCTCGACAAGATCGGGGCTTACCGGCTCGAGCCCTGGCTCTATTATCGTCGCCCCAATCTGGTCGAGGAACTTGGGGCGCATCGCGCGGGTTTCGTCCAAAAATTCGCCGAGAACATTTTCCTCACCGTGCCCAAGGGCCTCTGGAGCCTCTGGCGGCTCGAAGTCCTGATGCCCGCAGCGGTTGCTGCTCTCTGGTGTTCCCCTCGGGGGTCGAGCTTCCGGCGGTTTACCGGCTGGTCGATCAGCCTTTTCGTGGTGCAACTGGTTCTCTTCAGCGCCCTCCGACTCGAGTTCGAGGGACGCGAATCGGCCCATAATGGTCGCTATTTCTTCTGGTTCGCCGCGCCGGCGGTGTTGCTCGCCGTGGGGACTTTCGCGAGGCTCAGTTCCGGGCGGCGCTGGGTTAAAGGATTGGCGGCTCTGGCGGTGATCGGTCAACTGACCCTGTTCGGGATGTCCTGGGTACCGATGGTTCGCGGCCAAAGTGTCGCCGGGCTCGGCTTTGGCCGCGACATCGTTCGCCGGATGCTGGCCGAGGTCGTGCGCGAGAACCGAATGATCGCCACCAACCAGCCGCAGATTACCGCCTGGGTTTGTGGGCTTCGGTCGCTGTCCTTGCCCGCCGATTTTGATGAACTTGAACGGATCAACCGCGAATCTCCCACCCCGGCCGACTACCTGTTCATCGACCTCGGGTTCAACCCGATTCAGGTCGACCGAGGCTGGTACACCATTCTCGCTCAGAACCCCGAATACCACTCTCCCTGGGAACAGCGGCTCCGCGAATCGTATGACTTCGTCCTTCCGTTCGATCAGACCAGGACGATCGGGTACATGTTCCTGAGACGCAAAGGAGTGCCGAAAAGCGAGCTGGAACTGATCCAGGAACGCGAAGGCCCCGCCCCCTTGCGCTAGCCGAGGTTGCCGCAGCGTTCAATTTCGACTAAAATAACTGTCAGAAGCGGTGATGGATGGTTCCTGGCAGTCAGAGAAGGGTGGGTCCGACGATGGCGAGCGATTCCAGTCGGCTGGCGGTGATCCGGGAGAAGGTCGAGGCGGGGGTCCGCCTGAGCTTCGACGATGGCCTGGCGCTCGAAGCGTCGAACGACCTGTTCGCGATCGGCTCGATGGCTAACCTCGTCCGCGAGCGATACAACGGCAATTTCGGCTATTACAACGTCAACACCCATATCAATCCCACGAATGTTTGCGTCTACAAGTGCGACTTCTGCGCCTTCCGGGCCGACCTCGACGACAAGCGGGCCTACGTCATGGACCGCAAGCAGATCCTAGAACGGGCCAGATCGGCCCACGACCGAGGGGCGACCGAGCTGCACATCGTCGGCGGTCTGCATCACAAGCTCCCGTTCGACTATTACGTCGACT
>JAJYCH010000392.1 GCA_021778575.1 Planctomycetota bacterium | reverse complement strand
AGCCTGGGCGATCGTCGTGGCCCGGACGTCAACCTTTGCCGAAGCCCGAGCCGCGACGACGTTGGGCGTTGTCCCGCCATCAATGACGCCGACGTTGACGGTGATCCCGGCGTCGTAGTCGGTCAAGGCGTGGAGAAACAGGATCTGCTGAGCGAGTTCCTGGATCGCGCTCAGTCCTTTGCGGGGCTCGACCCCGGCGTGGGCGGCTTTCCCTTCGACCTCGACGACGAAATGCCCGACCCCTTTCCGGGCCGTCTTGAGCGAACCGTCGGGCAGGGGGGGTTCGAGCACGAGCGCGAAGGCCGACGCCTGCGCGGTCTGCTCGATCAAGCGACGCGAGGTCGGGCTGCCGATCTCCTCGTCGGAAGTGATCAGAACGGTGATCGGCCGAGGCGGTTGGGAGTCGAGTTGGCGAATGGCGTCGATGGCGAACTCCGCCTCGACCAGGCTCGCCTTCATGTCGAACACGCCGGGTCCAAACGCTTTCGTCCCTTCGATCCGGAACGGCATCGTCGCCAGAGTTCCAAGCGGCCAGACCGTATCGTAATGGCCGACGAGCAAGGCTGGCGGTTGATCGGAAATCTCGCCGAAAAACCGGGCGAGAAGGTGGTCGCCCCCGTCCGGGTTGGCGACGATCTCGACCGCGCCACCGATGGCCTCGAATCGCGCGGCGAGTTTCCGGGCGAGCGAGTCAAGGCTCGGCTTGTCGCGGCTGGGCGATTCGTGGATCACCAAGCTTTCGAGGGCTTCGAGCCATTCGGAACGTCGTGATCGAATGAGTTCGAGAAGTTCGGGACGGTTCATCAGAAAGTGTCATCCATCAAGGGATCATGCGCGATTTTCGGCTTGTTCTTCAAGGACTTGCGTCGATCGTTCCAGAGAGCAAACAAATCGATGATGACTATGATAAGCGCCATGACCAGGAAGAGGGTCGCCCTTATCCCGAATAACTGTCGAAGTGGCAAGGGGGGCTTCGTTGCCGTTATCATGGCAGGAGTAGCCATCATATAGTAAGCACCCATGAAGTCATTGCGTTTGCGAATCAATCGGTGGATCAGACAGAGACCACAACCCGTCATCAGAAAAAGGGAAATACTCAGAAGGGTGTACGCGACCGCTGGAGGTTTACCGGGCGGAGCCATTTCCTTGACGAGCACATAGAGTAAAGGCATCGAGAAGGCCATGATAAAGCATTGAAAGCCGATGAACATTTTCCAGGAGTTGGGATCGCGCGTCTTGTCAGTCACAGATGGACTCGCTTTCTGGTTCAGGGTTGAATTCAGAGCGATTGAGCATCCAGTTCGGCATCAGCCAGAGAGGGAAGAAGTTTTTGCTTCTTCCTCGTTATTGAATTGCGAAACTGGAGAGCGAACAGGATCTGCACGAGTCCGACGACGACCAGAACGAAAGTCATTTGAGTCAAAACTTCGAGGAGTGGAGCGGTCGGATGTTGAGGACGCGCGCCAGCCGAGAAAATATACGGGGCTGCCATCCCGGCGTTTGACCTGAGGATGGATCGTTGAATGATCGCGATCAAAAACGTGCCCAGCATCATGACCATCGCAATCAATACCGCGCGGCCGAAGGAAGGGTGAACTGTCACGGAATCGGGCCAGCGCCAGATGATCAACGCCTGAAACAGCCCCATTGCTGGAATCATTACACTTTGAAGCCGGAAGAAGGATTTCCAGGTGTCGGGATTCGCCGTTTTCTGGCTGTCCATTGTCGAATGGCTCCCATCCTGCCCACAATTTTGCCTGTCTCGACTCTATCATTCGCGAACTGGGCTAGCCAGGACTGATCGCGGTATCGCCTCGAATGCCCAATCCCAGCTTCCGGAATTTTCGATGAAGCAGGGCAGGTCAGGGCACTTGAGGGTCGACAACGCGGGGTCTCGCGCCTAAAACTCCTCTGGTATCGGAACCGTCGGCGCGGTCGGGCTTCGGCTTGCGACTTTTGAGCCGCTCGGGCAGCGACATCTCAGGGGCACTGGCGACGTGATCGATTTCTTGCTCAAGGCCCGGCATCTTGCGATCGGAGCCGTGTTGTTACTCCTGGTGGCCTTGCTCATCTCGGGCAAGCGGGTCGACTACGAGCAGTCGATTCGCTCGTTCTTTGCCGAGAATGACCCGGATATCATCCAGTACGGCAAGGCGTCGGACGCTTTTGGCGACGATAACTTTGTCTTCGTCGCCTATGACGACCCCGACTTGCTCACCCCGGCCGGGATGGACCGGGTGGCCGAACTGGCTCGCGAGCTGGGACCGTCGCAAATCAAAGGGGTGTTACGGGTTGAGTCGCTCGACGCGATGCCTCTGCTCTGGAAGATCGACGACGGCCTGATCGCGATGGATGCCTTGCCGACCTTCCTCCGGACCACAGCTCAGCGGAAGATGAGGGAGGCGATCAAGAACGTCAACCTCTCGGGGGCCAGCTCGCTGGCGGTCGGCGGGTACGTCCGGTCGGCCGATGCCAAAGGGCTAGCAGACTTGAAGGAACGGCTGACCCGGCACCCGTTGTTCGTGGGAACCTTGATCGACTCGCGAGCCCAGACAACCGCGCTGGTCGTCCGCTTGGGCAAGACCGAGGACTTCGACGTCAAGGTCAGCGTCGGCGAACTCCGGAAGCGGGCCGACGCTTTCGGGGCTCGGCACAAGCTGGGTTCACCGGCGATCGTCGGCCCGCCGGTCCTGCTGGCCGACGGGTTCACGAGCATCGACGTCGATGGCAAGCGACTGGCGATCGTGGGGATGGTCCTGATCGGCGTGGTCACGCTCTCGGCAACGCAAAGCTTGTGGTGGGCGCTGGTTCCGCTGATGAGCGGCTGGGTGGTCTGGCTCGCGGCCGAGTGGATCTTGTCGACGTTCAACCTCCGGCTCTCGCTCTCGGGCGGTCCGCTGGTGGCGCAGATCATCGTTCTGACGATGCCTGCGGCGAGCCACCTGGCGGTTCACTTCCGCGACGAACGCCGTCGCGAGGGGGATGCGCGGACCGCCGCTCGATCGACTCTGGGCGTCGTCTCCAGTCCGATCCTCTGGTGCGCCGTGACCGGCGCGATCGGATATGGGGCACTCGCGACCAGCAATGTTGTGCCGATCCGTCAGTTCGGCTGGATCATGGGGCTTTGCACCTTGATGGCGTCGCTTCTGGTGATGCTGATCTCGCCGGCCGCGATGATGCCACTTTTCCGGCTCGACCTGCCGACCAAATTGGGTTCGTTTTCGCCGGTTGGGCGAGGGATGAGCCGGGTGACCGAGTGGGTTTACGAGCACCCCGCACGGATTATCGTGGGTCTGGTCGCGGTCGTCCTGCCGATCTCGGCCGGGATGGGACGGTTGAGCTACGAATCGAATTACATCAACGCCTTCAAGCCACAGACGAGGGTCGTCCGCGACTATCAGACGGTCGAGTCGCGGCTGGGTGGAATCGGAGTGGTCGAGCTGATCGCCCCGCTGTCGGGTCAGGTAACGGCCCGGACGCTCGATAAGTTCCGCTCGGTCGAGCGTGGCTTGATCGACTCGAAGGCAGGTCAAGCCGGACCGAGGGCCGATTACGTGCTCTCGCTGGCGACGGTTCTCGACCCCGATCGGCGGATCGAGGCCCTACCGGCGGCGGCGAGCGAGCGGATTCTCGCCGCGAAGCTCGACCTGATCGCGGCCTCGCCTCAGGCGGAGCTGCTTCGAGGATTCTGGAACCCCGACGTCAAATCGACCCGGATTCTGGTCCGACTGGTCGAGCAACAGCCCGCGCCGGACAAGTCGGCGATCTTCGCCGACGCGACGGCGCTGGTCCACCAGGCGTTTGGACCCGAAGCCTATCTGACCGGCCTGTCGTCGCTGATGACCAAGACGACGCAAGGGGTGATCAAGACCCAGTGGACGACGTTCTTCTGGTCGGTCCTGGGTATCCTGACGATGCTGACGATCTCGCTCCGGCGTCCGCTGCTGGCGACGCTGGCCATTCTGCCGACGTTGCTGGCCGTGGCGCTGGTGCTGGGCTTGATGGGCTGGCTGGGGATCAAGCTCGACCTGGCGACCGCCCTGGTGGCGAGCGTCGCGCTGGGTTTGTCGGTCGATGACACGTTCCACTGTCTGCTTCAGTTCCAGCGCTATCGTCGGACCGAGCCGTTTCGCGCGAGTTTGTTCGCCAGTTATCAGGTGACCGGGCCAGGCGTGTTGCTGTCCAGCTCGGCGGTCGCGGTGGGTTTTCTGGCGCTCCGGCTCAGTGAATTCGCGCCGTTTTCGAACTTCGGGGCGATGGTGGCGATCGCCACGGGCGGGAGCACTCTGGGAAACATCCTGCTGCTCCCGGCCTGTTTGACGCTGGGTGATCGCTGGAGATCCGCCTGGAGCACGAAGTATAAAGTCGTCGCCGAGCCGGCTCCGTCGCAGGTTGCCCAGAGCGAATGATCGGCGATCGGCTCGCGATCGGCTCCGTTCCGACCTTCGCCCGGCCGGGGTGGGTTGGTTATACTGAGTTGATCAACTCCGATCCCGACCACCCACGGATGGCAACGCCCGATGGACCTGCTCGCCGACCTTACTCCCGCCCAGCGAGAGGCCGTCACCCATGTCAACGGCCCGCTCCTGGTTCTTGCCGGAGCCGGTTCCGGCAAGACCCGGGTGATTACCCGACGCGTGGCGTACATGCTCGCCCACGGGATCGGCGGCGCGAATATCCTCGCCCTGACGTTCACCAACAAGGCCGCGGGGGAGATGAAAGAGCGGATCGAGGCCCTCGCTCCGCGTTCGGGGGTCTGGGTCGGGACGTTCCACGGGCTCTGCGCCCGGCTCTTGCGAAGCTATGCCCCGCTGGTCGGCATCGATCGCGGTTTCACGATCTTCGACCAGTCCGACCGGCTCCGGGCGGTCAAGGACGCGATGGAGCGGCTCGAACTCGAAGACAACTCGGTCACTCCGGAGCGGATCGACTCGGCGATCAGCCGGGCGAAGAACGACCTGGTGACTCCCGAGATGATGGCCAAGCGGTCGGGCGACCACGTCCAGGCGATCACCGCCAAGGTTTACGCCCGCTACCAGGAACGGCTCAAATCGGCGTCGGCCGTCGACTTCGACGATTTGCTCGTGCATCTGGTCACGATCCTCAAGAAGCATCCCGAGGTCCGCGCCGAACTCGACGCCCGGTTCCGGTATGTGCTGGTGGATGAGTATCAGGACACGAACCTTGCCCAGTACGCCATCATCCGGGCCTTGTGCGTCGATCGGCCCAATCTCTGCGTGACCGGCGACCCCGACCAGTCGATTTACGGCTGGCGCGGGGCGAACCTGAATAACATCCTCGAATTTGAACACGACTTTCCTGGATGCAAGGTGGTCAAGCTCGAACGTAACTACCGGAGCA
>JAJYCH010000391.1 GCA_021778575.1 Planctomycetota bacterium | reverse complement strand
CCGTGGCCCGGATCGTCGCGCCGATCGGCTGACCGGCGAACGTGATAGTCAACGAATTTCCCCCTTCGGTGATGTTCCGGAGCAGCGCCGCGGGAGCGTCGAGAGCGTTGACGACCGCATCGACCCGACCATCGTTATCGAGGTCGCCAACCGCCAGTCCTCGCCCGACGATCGGTCGATCAAACCATGGGCCGGCTGACCTCCCGATGGCCCGGAAGTTCCCGTCTCGATTCCGGAGAACGGTCGGCTTCATCGCCAGCGGCTGCCCCAGCCGCTCTCGATCAAGCACATGACCATTCACCTGGATGAGATCGAGCCAGCCATCCCGATCGAGATCCACCAGCCCGACACCGAAGCCCAGGACCGATCGAGTCGCCCTGGAAATCCCGAGCCGTTCCGACGTATCGGCGAAGTTTCCCTCTCCCATCGACCGAAACGCGATGGTCGACCGACCCAAAAAGTTGCTCACAACCAGGTCGGACCGACCATCGCCGTCAAGGTCGCCAAGATCAACGCCCATGCCGGCCAGGGCGTCGCCTCGACCATCGAACGCCACGCCCGAGGCCGCGCCAACCTCATCGAACCGGAGACCGCCGCGGTTCTCGAAGAGGTGGCAGGCGGTGCCATCGTTCGCCACGAAGATATCGAGACCACGGTCGCCCACCAGGTCGGCGATGAGCACCCCCAACCCTCGCGACCCAGGCCGGTCGACACCGGCCGACTTCGCGATGTCGGTGAAGGTTCCGTCGCCATTGTTGCGGTAAAGCCGGTCGGGCTGAGCAGCAAACGACTCGGGACCGCAGTAGTCGCGCTTGCCGTCGGGAGCCGCGCAGAACGGAGGCCGAGCCGGGTCGTAATCGAGATAGGAGGCAACGTAGAGGTCGAGGTCGCCATCACCATCAAGGTCGGCGAAGGCCGCCGAGGTACTCCAGAGGTTCGATATGACACCTGCCCTCGCGGTGACATCCTCGAACCGCCCATCGCCGACGTTCCGATAGAGCCGCTGATCGCGCCAGCCGGTGACGAACAGGTCATCGCGACCATCGCCGTCGAAGTCACCCACCGCCACGCCCATGGCGAAGCTCGGCCCTGGCGCGCCCGAGCGATCGGTCACGTCGCTGAACCGCCAACCTCCCTCATTCCGGTAGAGCCGACAAGGCGGATCGACCCGCCCGGGTTCGGCCACGATCGGCCCACCGTTGGTGAGATAAAGGTCGAGATCGCCATCGCCATCGAAGTCGATCAGCGCGACTCCGCCGCCCATGATCTCGGGTAGGTCATGACGGCCGCGCGACCCGCTCTCGTACCGAAACGAGACGCCCGACTCGGCAGCGACCTCGCGAAAAACGATCGGCGAATCACCTACCGGCCGATCGCCGGGCAGGCCGACCACTCCCGAAAGCACCAGAATTCTCAGCCGATTAAAGACCCGCGAGAGCACGAAATTCCCCGAGCGAGGTGGACTTCAAGACCGACCGGATCGCGCGCGAAAGCTTATCCAGGTCCGTCTCTGCTGACACGGCGGCCACCAGGTCGACCGGAAGCGGTTCCAAAAAGCGATCGATCAGAAGCTGAAGAAGATCCTCGCGCTTCCCTTCGGCTTTCCCTTCGGCTTTCCCTTCGGCTTTCCCCTCGGCCTTCCCCTCGGCTCTCCCCTCGGCCTTCCATTCGTTGATGACGGGCGACTCTTTCATGTTCCATCCCTCCAGTGTTTTCCGCCACGAGGTTCGGTGACGGGTCAGTTCCGCGAAGATCAAGGCCAGGGCGGCATAATTGGACCGCCAGAGTTGGTTCGGCTCGGCGTTGGCCAGCCGCGTCCATTCCTCCTGTATCGTCGGCTTTCCACCGTTTTTCATCAAGGGAACCCAGGGGAGAAGCCAGCGAGTGGCTCGCCCGGCGGCGATCTCGGCCAGGGTTGGTCCGGCGTCCTCCTCGCGCAAGGCCCGCGAGGCGATCGTCAGGTGGAGCCCGATGACCGGCTCGCCGGGCAGTGTCATGTTGAGCGTCGCACCAGCGCGCGGACCGGTCAGATGGACCAACCCGGCGGCGACCCGATACTTTTCACGACGCCGCGGACCGTGACGAAGCTCGCGGCGGAGTCGAGCGAGATACTCGAGGAGCCGGTCAAGGATCTCGGTATCGGGTTCGGCCTGGAACTCGGTCACGAGCGCCCAGCGAACCTGGGACTCAACCGGGTCGAACAACTCGGCGACGGTGTCGGAGGTCCGGTCGGCCTCACCGGGAAACGGGAGGGTCCGGGTGTCGAGCCAGCCTTGAAATTCCAGGCCAGGCGGCAAGCCCGGAACCAGCCAGCGCACAAAACCGGCTGGATCACCCTTGACGACAAACCGGGCAGACTGGTCGTAAGCGTTCATCGGGCCTCGGATCGGCTTGCTCATCAAAAACTCATTGGACATGCCCCTACCGACTGCTCACCATGATAGCTCATCCGGGTTCGCCTCTGGGGGGCGGCCTCCACGCCTCCGATCCATCAAAGGAACGCTTGCTCATGCTCCGATTGCCGCCGATCCCCGGCCTCGCCGCGTTGCTACTGCTCGCGGCGACAATGACCCCGTCGCTCCACGCCCAGGAGAAGCCCCAGTACGCCGGACCGACCGATCGCGGGTTCCTGCTGCCCAACGGCTGGACCCTCACGCCGGCCGGCGACCAGGTGCTGACCACCGACATGGTCCTCGACGTCAAGCTGACGCCCGACGGCAAGCATGCCCTGGTCGCCTCCAGCGGCTATAACGCTCACGAACTGATTGTCGTCGATCTGGCCAGCAAGCAAGTCGTCGACAAGGAAACCGTCCGCCAGAGCTGGTTCGGCCTTGCTCTCGACCGCGAGACCGGCAAGGTCTGGTGGTCAGGCGGCGGCGGCAACCGGATTCACAGCTTCGACCTCAAGGGCCACGAGCTGACCCGGACCACGCCGTCGGACCTGCCCGCCGATCTCCCCAAGGACAAGCCGGCACCGCCTCGGCCCGACCCCGACAAGTTCAAGACCGGCCTCACCTTCGACCCAGCCTCAAAGACGCTTTATTCGCTCGACATCGACGCCGGAACCCTCACCGCGATCGACACCACCGGACAGAAGCCGGATCGGTCGAGCAAGGTCGGCGAAAAACCGTATGACGTGGTTCTCGCCCGGAACGGCAAACTGCTCTACGTCAGCGACTGGTCAACGCGGAGCGTTCTGGCGGTCGCGCCCGATGACCTTCGGGTCGTCGCCTCGATCGGCGTCGGCGAGCACCCCAACCAGATCGCCGTCCATCCGACCGACGACCGGATCTTCGTCGCCTGTGCGTCGAGTAACTGCGTCTCGGTGATCGACACGATCCGAGGCGTTGTCACCGAGACCATCGTGACGAGCCTCTTTCCCAAGGCTCCCGAAGGCAGCACCCCCAGCGCCGTCGCCATCAGCCCCGACGGCGAGACGCTCTACGTCGCCAACGCCGACAACAATTGCGTGGCCGTCATCGAGATCGAGGACGCTGACCATAGCCAGGTCCAGGGGTTCATCCCCACCGGCTGGTATCCGACCGCCCTGGCCGTCACTCCCGACAGCAAGACACTTCTGGTCGGCATCGGCAAGGGGAACAAGACCAGCCCCAACCCCGCCGGCGACGCCGCCCGGAAGCTGGGACTCAAACCCAACGATGGCCCGACCCCCGGCACCCGGAATCTGCCATTCCCTTATATCGGCACGACCTTGTCGGGCGCGCTGGCGATCGTCACCGTCCCCGACCCGAAGACCCTCGCCGAGTATACCTCGGCGGTTTACAAGAACTGCCCGTACTCCGACAAGCAATTGACCGCGGCCCCTTATCCCACGAAAACCGCCATCCCGACCAAAGTTGGTGACCCGTCACCGATCAAGCACGTGATCTACGTCATCAAGGAAAATCGGACGTATGACCAGGTCTTCGGTGACATGCCGAAAGGTAACGGCGACCCCGGCTTGACCATGTTCCCGCGCGACGTGACGCCAAACCACCACAAGCTCGCCGACGAATTCGTCCTGCTCGACAACCTCTACTGCAACGGACACGTCTCGGTCGACGGCCACCCCTGGTCGACGATGGCCTACAACACCGATTACACCGCCAAGGACTGGGCCTTGACGTACTCGGCCCGGGCTGGAATCGACATGGACGACGATGGCGATCTGGCCAAAGCCCCTTCCGGCTTCCTCTGGGACGCCTGCGCCCGCAAGGGATTGTCGTACCGAAGCTACGGTGAACTTGGCAAGCGAGTCAGCCAGCCCGACGGCTCGTTCAAGATGGAAGGACGAGTCCCCAGCCTCGTCGGCCACTATAACCCCGACTTCGGCGGCCCCCGGCCCGACAAGAAGAAGCGACGCGACCCCGAGAACGTTGACATCTTCCTCGCCGAATATGCCAGATTCGAGAAAGAAGGAACCCTCCCCGCCTTCACCGTGATGAGCCTCGGCGAAGACCACACCGAAGGGACCCGAACCGGCTCCCCCACGCCGGCCGCCTGCGTGGCCAGCAACGACCTGGCCCTCGGCCGGTTGGTCGACGCCGTCAGTCACAGCAAGGCCTGGCCCGAGACCGCCATCTTCGTCATCGAGGACGACGCCCAGAACGGCCCCGACCACGTCGACGCTCACCGGACCGTCGGTCTGGTAATCAGCCCTTACACCCGGCGGAACATCCTCGACAGCACCCAGTATCAAACCGTGAGCATGATCCGGACAATGGAACTGATCCTCGGCCTCCCGCCGCTCAGTCAGTTCGACGCCGCCGCCACGCCGATGTTCGCCTGCTTCACCGACAAGGCCGACCTGGCCCCCTACGCCTGCGAACCGGCCCGGATCGACCTCGAAGCGCTCAACGGCAAGCTCGCCTACGGAGCCGACCGGTCGAACGCAATGGACTTCTCCGAATACGACCGGATCGACGATTTCGAGCTCAACGAGATCCTCTGGAGAGCCATCAAGGGGCCAGACGCGCCGATCCCGCCCGCCGTCCGCCGTGCGATCGCTTATCGAACGTCGATCGTCAAGTAAAGCTGTCTTGCAGCGTCTGCTGGGCGGGCCGTGGGTTCAACCGTCAATTTCGCGGACCCTAGCGGAGTGACAACCAATCGGGATTGCCTGATCGGAATATCGCTGGTCCTGCCAACCAACGACGAGCGACGAGAGATCCGGACCAAGGTGACCCCTTCCTCGATCAATGACGACGAGGAAGGGGATCAGCCCTACTGATGGCCGTCCAGGACGACATGATCATCGTTGTCGACCGACTCGACCCGTAGGTCCGCTTCCGGACAAGCAACTGCTTTAAATCGGCTCGGTTCTGGAATCGCAACGACGCGACTTCCCCGGGTAAAGCTTGGAACCTATCGAAAT
>JAJYCH010000390.1 GCA_021778575.1 Planctomycetota bacterium | reverse complement strand
AGCGGACCAGAACGATCTTGCCTTTGACGTCGATGCCGAGCTTCTCGAGCGCCGCGAAGTCCTCGGGCCGCCCGAAGTTCGCATAAACGACCTGGCCGGTGACGTTTCCCGAGACTCCATAACCATGGAAGCCGGGAAAGGCGTCGGGGCTGGCGGAATCCTTGTCGAGGGTGACGGTGTCCTCGGTCATTTTGAGGGAGATGGAGTTGGGTCGAACCAGCGAGCAAGCAATCTTGGTCGGATAGTTGAGCAGGACCTCGTATTCGGCCAGTTCCGCTTTCCAGCCCGAGGAAATGAGCTTGTCGCGGACGAACTCGGCTGTTTTCTTGTCGGCGGGAGTTCCGGCGACGTGGGGTTCCTCGGTGATCGTTCGGAGCCAGGCGCGGGCGGCGTCGGGCGTGGGGACGGCCAGGGCCTGGGTTTCGGCCTTGCTTTCAGCAGCCCTGGAACCGGGCGCGAATCCGATCAGACCGTCTTGACCGAGGGCCGAGGACGCTCCGGCAGCCAGGATCACCAGGCCGAGCCACGCGGGTGTCGGACGTCGAAGCATAAATCAGGCCCTTTTCCCGAGGAGATCCTTGACAGACCGACCGTCGCCGAAGCAAACTCGGACGAGCGGATCGACTCACTCACAAAATACGCCGACTGTCCCGGCGAATCCAGTCCCAACCTGTCGATCCGTCCCATCGTCGCTTATATCGGTTCCGATCTGAAGTCCGCGTCCATTACCTGTCCCGCCAGTCGTCAGACTCGGTCGGGAAGAAAGGGGGGTCTCGTGGGGTTGTCGTTTACCGTGGGGGGAGCGAAAGGGACATTCGAGGAAACGTTCGCCGCCGAGGTCGCCGGGGTTCTCGACCACGCCTTCGGGGCGGAGGGGGACTGGGAAGGCTCGGCCCCTCGCCACTTCGGTGAACTGGTCGACTCGGGCTGGACGGAACTGCAACAACGAGCGACGGCGGAACTCGGCCGCGAGTGGGTGCCCAACCTCCTCGCACTCGGGGCGGAGGGGCGGGGCGTCTATCTTCCGGCGCATGTTCAGGCGGTCAATCTGCCGCTCTCCGCCGGTGGTCCGCTGCATTGTGCCAGCCTCCCGGGGCTCCGGACTGAACTGGCCGAACTCGCTGAACGCTGGGAACTGCCGCTCGACGATCAGGGGCTCGAAGAATTGCTCCAGGTCAGCAGCGACCCCGATGATGGATTCGTGGCCGACTCGCCGGAGATCCTCGCGTTCGCCCGGCTCGCGTTCGCCGCCAACGAGGCGACGCGCCGCGACTGCCCGCTCTGGGTTGTCGCCTGAGCCGGCGGTCGTCGGGCCGCCAGTCGGCCGATCAGCCCGCCGCAGCGGGGCCAGGTTGCGGCGGGGAACCGAGCGATAAACGCGGATTGTGGGACGGATCTCCACAACCCGATATTTATGAACAAGATAGGACTTGAGAAAAGTCTCGCTCAGGTCGTCACCATTCGCGGTCGCGACCACAACCTGTTCGGGAGGCACGTCGCGCCAGAGTAGGAAGCTCGGCGACGACCGATAGCTGAGACCCCAGAACGGCCGAAGGTCGCCCCTTTCGTGGCGGACCAGGTTGACGTGGAAAACGCTCGGCCAGACCTTCCAGTAACTCCCGGCCAGGCAAGTGCTCCGGCTGGCGAGGATGTCCGCCGTCATTTCTCCGCAGCGCCGATCGATATCCCGACGGACGCCGGCCGGTCCGGGAACGCCATAGGTCGCCGTGGCCGCGACGACCAGACCGATCACAAGCCCCACCGGAACCAGCCAGCGGCTTCGCGAATCGTCTCGACCGTCGACCCGAAACGTCGCGACCGCCAGCCCCAGAACCGCCGTCTGAGCGAAGAGAGTCGATGGAAACAGGTAACGAAATGAGTAGTCGTTGAGCTTGACCCAGGTGCGGGTCCCGAGCAAAATCCAGAGGACCACTGCCGTCGCCAGCAGGCTGGCGATCGGTTGAAGGACGACAAGGGCTTGTTGCCGGTCGAGCCGGGCGAGCAAGATCAGACCGACGATCAGCTCGATTGCCAACGCAGCCATCCACGGACCCGTGCCCAACCCCTCGACATTCCCGACGAACAACCGACGCCAGGACTGAGGCCACGCCGTCCAGGGCAACGCCGAATAGTCAGTCGGTTGATCCGGGCAGATTGCGATGAGGATTTGACCGAAGGCATAGCCGATTGCCAGAACGATCAGTGAGCGAACAGTTTCTGATTCCCAAAACTTGCCGATAAGTCGCGACCATCCGGGCCGGGTTGAAGTGGTCGAACTTCCGACGTCCAAATTTAACCAGGCGATCTTTGACCGCGTCGTTGTCAGTCCATTCATCAAGACCAGCGGCCCCAGGAAAATCGCCGTCACGCTGTTTACCCAGTGCGCCAGCCCCAGAAGGCCGATCGCGAGCGCGGGTCCATACCACGATCGAACAAATCTTGATCCCGGCTCGACCAGCAACAATCCCCAGAGAGCCAGCGCCAGGCTGGTTCCATAAGACGCATCCACCAGGTATTCAAAGCGATAATAGGCCGGGGTCAGGATCAGGAACGAGACAACGCCGAGTGTACCGACCAGCGGATAGGCGGCCGTCCGGAAGACCGATCGCGCCAGCAAGAAGAACGTCGCCAGTCCCGCAAAAATCGTCAAGAATCCCTGGACCAACATGTTGCCCAGGGGATGTCGGATCGGCGCGGCGATCAGCGGAATGAGCATCCCGTAGCGGTCTTGCTCCCAGACGAACGGGGTCCAGCACTGGAGACTGATCAAGACGTTCAAAAGTGAGTCGCTATGCTGATCGCGATGAATGGAACCGAGATCGACCCCGACCGCCACCAGTGCGCAGCCAACCAGATAAGGACCGAGCGAAGGCACCGGCGGTTCCATCCGACGCCGTGATGGGCTTTCGACCCGAAGTTGGATCAGCGAGGTCCTGATATCCATGAGAAATTGTTCTTAAATCATCATGAAAATATTGATCACCATGCAAGATCACTTCACGAGGGGGCTGGGTTCGCCGCCGGAATGGGGCGGGGCATCGAGGCCGGCGCCGTTTCGGGGTTCAGAGCATAACGAGCGGGCAGGACGATGACGTGGTCGGGACTGACATGCACGGTCAAGCCCTGACCTTCTCGAAGGCTCTGTGATTGCGGTTGCAGAGCCAGGGCCATCACGGGCCAGTCATTCGCTCCTCGAAGGTGGACCTGACGCAATTCTCCGAGAAAAACGAGACGTTCGACCGTCGCGGCAAACCGATTGGCATCAAACGGAGCGTGAGGTCCGATGGCCAGTGCCTCGGGTCGAAGCGCCACGGTCACCGGCGAACCGGAGGGGAGCGAACCGGCGTCGGAACGGCCAACCAGCCGACCCAGCGGGGTCCGGACAACCAGGTCGCCCTTGGGGTCGGTCGACTCGACCTGCCCTTGAATCAGGTTGATCGGACCGAGATACTGGGCCACGAAGGCATCGACCGGTCGGTTGTAGACTTCGCTCGGTTTTCCCGACTGAACGACCCGACCGAGATCGAGGACAGCGAGCTGGTCGGCAAGCGACAGGGCTTCGCGAGGGTTCGAACTCAGGATGAGCGTCGTCGTCTCGATCTCCGCGAGCACCCGGCGGATCTCATCACGGAATTCGTTGCGGACGCGATCTTCGAGCTTTGAGAACGGGTCGTCGAGAATCAAAAGATCCGGCTCATCGACCAGAGCCCGGGCCAGGGCGACCCGCTGTCGCTGCAAACTGGAGAGGGCGTCGGGACGCTTACCGGCGAAGGTTTCGAGCCGAGCGATCCCGAGAACGTCCGTCACTCGCGAGCGGCGGGCCGCGGTCGCAACCCCTCGAAGTTTGAGCGGATAAGCCAGATTCTCGGCAACCGTCATCCTGGGCCAGAGGGCGTCGTCCTGGAAAACGAGCCCGACCTTGCGGTCCTGGGGGGGTATCTCGTGAACAAGTCGTCCATCGAAGTAGATCTCGCCATCGTCAAGCTGGTCGAGGCCCGAGATCAAGCGAGCGATCGTGGTCTTGCCCGACCCGGACGGACCAAGCAGGAACGTCAACTCGCCCGGGCGAATCTCCAGTGAGACACCGTCGACGATGGCGACCTCGTCGTGTCGCTTGACCAGATTTTCGAGCACAACCCGGATCATGACGGCACGTAACCTCCCGCCAAGCGAGCGACCCGCCGGTAAAGCTGGCGGGTCCAGGCGGTCCACTCGCCCCGAAGCCACGCCCGAAACCGTGGCTCATAGACCAATCGGCCATCTACGGCCCGGGCGATTTCTTCGAGCACCGCGCCATCAATGGGACGACGGGGCCTGGACCAGCTTTCTCGAAGCCAGTCGCGCGCCGCGCGATCGGGTGCAACCTGTTCGAGCAGGGTCTCGACCAGCACCTCGCCGCTCGGGCCGTCGCGCAGTTTCAGGACCGATGCCGGTGGCCAGGGAGGCCGCTCGCCGATCGACCCTTCGGCTCGGGCCGGATGATTGAACGCGACCAGCGCGGCTCCCGCGTCGCGAAGCTCGCGCGAGGCGTCGATCAACGCGGCACCCAGCAGGTCGGCAAGTAGCGCGTCGGTCCGGGCCTTGGCTCGCGAGTCGTCGGGCTCACGCCGGGCGATCCCGGACTTGACCAGAATGTCGACCCAGGCGTGAGCCTTGTCAAGATGACGCCCGGTCTTGATGATCGCGATCGACTCCCGAGGCAATGGTTCGGTTGGCTTCGTTTCGACAGGAGACTGACCCCGCCGATCCGCGATGAACCGACGGACCAGTCGCTCGTAACCGCGCGGCCAACCGTCGGCTTCGAGGATGGCTCGGGCCTCCGCCAGAGCCGCCGGATTGTCGCGAGGGTCGGTCGTTTTCCCAAACGAACCCAATTTTGAACCGGGACGGACCATCGAAAACCAGGATGATCCATCACGGAAACCGGTGGAATCGAGCCGACCCGCCCGTGCGAGCCGGTCCAACTCGGGCCGGGAAGCTCCCAGGAGCAGGTCGACGCCGCCACGCCGATCAATCGTCCGGGCCAGCGATTCGCCAGGTACCACGCCGATCCACTCGATCGGTTGAGCCGTCCCCGATTGTTTGAGAATCATCGATTCGACTGCCGCGCGATCCTCGACCGGCCAACTCGTCGCCACGACCAACCGGGGCGGGGCATTCGCGTCGCAACCAGCCAGCGCGGCCAGCAGGACGAGACCAGGGCAAAACGAACCCAATCGCCCAACATGACGGATCAGCCCGCCAAAACGAACCCATTCGCTCAGAGGTCTTACCCCGGCAAAACGAACCCAATCGCTCAGAGGTCTTACCCCGGCAAAACGAACCCAATCGATCCGACGACCCACCCCGGCAAAACGAACCCAATCGATCCGACGAC
>JAJYCH010000389.1 GCA_021778575.1 Planctomycetota bacterium | reverse complement strand
GATCCGGACCAAACTCGGCGAGAAGGTGCCCACGCCGTTCGAACATCCGGGGATCGCCGACGGCGTGGCCGGCATGGCATTCATTGAAGCCGCCGTGGCCAGCTCGAAGCAGTCAGGCGAATGGGTGACGATCTGATCGAGCCGCCGAGCCGGTCCAGTCCGGCTTTCGCCGACCGGACCCGCCGGCGACCGACCTTGTCCGGGAGACCTTGGAGTGAAAGAGCCCCTCGTTCGGTTCAGCGTGGCGATCGGCGGCGAACTGCTCGACAGGTTCGACCGCTACCGCGAGGAGCATCGCTACCCGAACCGGAGTGAGGCCGTCCGGGGCCTGATGCGGGCCGCGCTCATCGAGGAAGTCGTGGGGGATGACGATTCCGAGTCGATGGGCGTCGTCACCCTGATCTACGATCACCACGTCGGCCGGGTGGCCGAACGTCTCACCGAGCTGCAACACCTCCATCTGAATCGTGTCGTCACGACGACTCATGTCCATCTCGACGCTCACCGTTGCCTTGAAGTGATCCTGCTCCGAGGCACGACCAAGATCATCCGCGAACTGGCCGACGGTCTGATCGGCACGAAAGGCGTCGAGACCGGGCGGCTCGTCCTGGCCGCAGTGATGCCGATCGAGACCGGCCACCCCCATTCGCATCCGCACCCTCATCCGCACGAGGATTAGAGCGTTTTGCAGATGGGGTAGCGAGCCCACCCTACGCCAGATCAGACGCGACAGCCACTTGAAAAACGCTCCCAAGGAACACGACGGGAATAAATTCCCGAACCGTGAGAGATAAGCGACGCGAACCTCTTTGTTATCAACTCCTTGAACCGCGTGTTTTGGGATAACGGGAATGGATTTCGGAATGCGTCGCGATCGGTCTCGACGTCGCTGGATTCAGCGCGAACTACCGTTTTTGAGCCGGGCGCGTCGGCTTGACCGCTCGTTCAAGCGAATGATCGCTGGCGTGACGACCGTGGCGGTTCTCGGGTTGGTTCTGGGGCTTCCCAGCTCGCGGGCGAGGGTCTATCGGCTGGGCTTCGAGTCGCGCCGGTGGTTCAACCAGATCATGGGATTCGAGGACGATCGCCAGGCCTATGAATCGCAGCGCGATCGCGACCGGGCTCAAGGGATCGCCCAGACCCGCGCGGCGTTGCGGCAGGTCGCGATCGAGGGCGGGCCTCCGATGGCCGAGTTCCTCCGCGTCGCGGGGATGGAATCTGATTCCGCCGTGGTTCGCTGGGGAAATTTCGACTGGACGCTGGCACTCTCCTCGGCGGTGTTCGAGGCTGACGACGCCGGTCGGTCTTATCGACTTCGACCGCTGACCCGATCGGTCTGGCTGATCGGCTTGACGGTCAACGGGGTTCAGGCGATGTTCGAGATCCCCGAGACTCCCGAGGCTCGACGGCTGGGCGAGGCGGTCGGCGGTCGGGTCGTCCCCGAGTCGGTTCAGACGACCAACTCGTGGGGCTGTCGCGGTCCCGAACCCGACCCGAACGCCGCTCTCCGAGGGATCGTCCTGGGAGACTCGAACATGCAAGGGCTTCTGGTCGGTGATGATCAGACTCCACCAGTCCGGCTCGAAGCCAGGCTCCGGAGCGAGCTTGGCCGGACCGTCTCGGTGCTGAACACCGGAGTTCTCGGCTATTCGCCCGAGCAGTATTACTATTCACTCCTCGCGTTCCAGGAACGATTTCATCCCCAATTTGTGATCATCAGTCTCTGCGCCAATGACTTCGGCGCGATGGACCGCCCCGAAAACTGGACCGAGACAGAGTACTGGCTCGACAAGATCGCGCAATATTGCCGGACCCGAAAGATTCTCTTCCTCGCGGTGCCGCTCACTCAGGAAGACTCGATGACGGGCCGGCGGAACGACTCGGTTTACCCGGCCCAGATCTCGCGGATTTTTGATGGTTCGGGGCAACAATACCTCGATCCGATCGAGGAATTCACAACGACGCATTTGTCCCTGAAGGCCGAGGCGGTTCGCGAAGGTCGGCCGTTTCCGTACAGCCCATTATTCAACCGAAGACACAGCGATCATCACCTCTCGCCGCTCGGTTGCGATCTCTGGGCGAAGATCGTCGCCCGTCGGCTTCGATTGATCTGGGAGACGATGAGCGAGCGTCCGAGCTGGATCAGCGGTCCCGGTGGTTGATCGGATCTCACAATCCGGCATGAATATTTGCGAAAACGCCCCGACACCTGTTATCTTGAAGGTCCGTTTTCCAGCCCCCCCCCGGTCGCCGACGACTTGGAGATCTCACGATGTCGATCCAGCCCGAGACGAATTCCCCCGATCCGGACGGGTTGCAATTCGATCACGCCGAGTTCGAGAACCCGACGGAAGCGGAGGCGCCGGTTCTGGCCTGTGCGAGCTGTCATCAACCGATCAACGATCAGTACTTCGAAATCAACGGCACGACGCTCTGCGAGCCCTGCCGGGTCCAGGTCGAAGGGCAACTTCGCGGCGGTTCGGGGGTGGCTCGATTGCTCCGGGCCGTCATTCTGGGCTCGCTTGCCTCTCTGCTCGGGACCATCATCTACGTGGCCTTCCTGTCGGTCTCGCCGATCGATATCTCGATCGTCGCCATCCTGATCGGTTTCATGGTCGGCAAGATGGTCCGCAAGGGATCGGGGAATCGTGGCGGACTTGTCTATCAGATTCTCGCGGTCTTTCTGACGTATACCTCACTGGCGATGACTTATTTTACTCTGTCGATGATCGATGAATTCGGCGCAAAGCCGGCTCCCGCCGCAGCGGCGCCGGCCAACCCTCCTGGGGCCGTTCAACCCGCTCCGGCCGAAGAGGCTCAGAATCCGCCTCAGGTCGACAAGGCAATGATTGCTCAGATTGTCTTCGCGCTTTTCTGCTTCGCCTATACGACGCCGATTCTCATGGCCCAGCAATCGCCGATCATGATTGCGTTCGTCGGCTTCGCGGTCTGGGAAGCCTGGAAGATGAACAAGAAGCTGGCCATCGTCGTGACCGGTCCGTATCGCCTGGGCGATTCCGGACCCATTGAAGGGCTGGCGGGACATGCTTGACGCACAAACCCTGCCGGCGCTGCCCTGTCCCGATTGTGGGACCGAGGTGGCCCCGCATTTCTTGATCTGTCCGGGCTGCCACCGGCTGGTCCACGCCGAAGAACTCAAGAAGTTTGCCGCCGAGGCCGCCGCCGCCGAGGCTTCGAGCGACTGGACCGCCGCGCTGGTCGCCTGGCGTTCGGCGCTGGAACTGTTGCCGACCACCAGCCGACAGCATCAGGTGATCTCGGGAAAGATCACCGAGATCGGCTGGCGGATCGACGCCGGGCCTGCTCGGGCACCCGAAACGACGCCTGCGAGCGGGGGTTGGGCAGGGGGCGCCGCGGGGTTGGGAACGCTCGGACTGATGCTCTGGAAGTTCAAGTTCCTGGCCGGAATGATCCTGCTGAAGGGGAAGTTTCTCCTGCTCGGCCTGACCAAGCTCAGCACTCTGCTCTCGATGTTCGTGACGCTCGGGGCGTACTGGTCGCTCTGGGGCTGGCCGTTCGCGCTCGGGCTGGTCTTGACCACTTATGTCCATGAGATGGGCCACGTGATGGCCTTCCGTCGTTACGGACTCAAAGCCGATGCGCCGATGTTCATCCCCGGTTTTGGAGCGTTCATCCGAGGTCGGCAAGCGATCACGGACGCTCGGCAGGAAGCTCAGATCGGCCTGGGCGGGCCGCTCTGGGGGGCGGGCGCGGTCGCGATCTGTCTCGGGCTCAGCCTGGCGACGGGACAGTTGATTTTTGCCGGGATCGCCCGGTTCGCGGCGGTCATCAACCTGTTCAACCTGATCCCGATCTGGCAACTGGACGGAGCCCACGCCTTCAAGGTTCTCTCACGCTCCCAGCGCTGGCTGGCGACGGCCGCCGCATCGACTCTCTGGGCCTTGACCGATCAATCGAACCAGATCGGATATACTGTTCTGTTGTTTGTGACAATCTGTTCGGCTTATCAGGCGGCGTTCGTGACGCCTCCAGCGAAGTCGGATCGACTTTCGGCGGTCGAATATATCGGCCTGATGGTGCTCCTCACCCTGGCGACCTGGTTCCCGATCCCGCTTCCTTGAGGAATTCCCACCTCGGCCAGCATCACGACTCGCTTCCCGCCGGACAATCGCTCGGCTGATGTGATAGATTGAATGGGTCCTTCGACAAGTTCGGGCGTAACGCCCCCCCCGGCGCAGATGCCCATCCAGGCAAGTTGGACGTTCACGACGACGTTCGATCGGATCGCCTCAGACCGGGAAGACTTCACCATGATTCGGCCCAAACGACCTCGCCGCTTTCGACTCGTCTGCGAGCCGCTGGAATCACGCCATTTGCTGACGGCGACCGCCTCGACAGCGGTCGGGCTTGCCAATCCCGACCCTGCGCTGAGCATTTTCGTCAAGTTCGCCACGACCGATTCGTCGAGTGACCAGCAGGAGACGGTCCAGTCGATCCACGCGACGCTGGTCACCACTTATCCCTCGGGTGACGAGTTGATCGCGATTCCGTCGGGATACTCGGTCTCCGGCGCGATCGCCAGTCTTCAGGCCACGGCCGGCGTGGTCTCGGCCTCTCCCGATGCGATCCTTCACGCGTCGGCCGTTTCCAACCTTCCCAACGACCCGGCGTTCAGCCAGCTCTGGGGGATGAATCAATCGAACAATGTGGATATCGACGCGCCGGAAGCCTGGGGCGTGACTCTTGGCAGCACTTCGACCATCATCGCCGTGCTCGATACGGGGATCGACCTGAATAACGCCGACTTTGCCGGGAAAATCTGGACCAACCCCACCAACGACGCCAGCAGCGGCTACCCCAAAGATGTCCACGGCTGGAACTTCATCACCAACACCCCCAACGTCCAGGACGACAACGGCCACGGCACCCATGTCTCGGCGATCATCGCGGCGGTTGGCAACAACAACTTTGGCGTCGTGGGCGTCGATCCCTCGGCGCAGATCATGCCGCTGAAGTTTCTCGACTCCAACGGCAACGGCACGACCGATGACGCGGTCTCGGCGATCTATTTCGCCGTCGCCCACGGAGCGAAGGTCATCAACGCAAGCTGGGGAGGCGTCGCCGGTTCGACGCCGCTCCAGGACGCGATTTCGTATGCCAACGCGCATAACGTGGTGTTCGTCACCGCCGCCGGCAACAACGGAACCAATAACGACACGATTCCCAGTTATCCGGCCAGCTACACTCTGCCGAATGAGTTGAGCGTGGCCTCGATCGACCAGAATGGCAACCTGTCAAGCTTCTCGAACTACGGGGCGACGACCGTCAATCTCGCCGCTCCGGGTGAAAATATCGTCAGCGACGTTCCCACCAGCATCGACCCGACTGGCCTCCAGAC
>JAJYCH010000388.1 GCA_021778575.1 Planctomycetota bacterium | reverse complement strand
CCCCGGCCTTGACGTTGTTCCCGGGTGTCGATCGTCGCTGGGTTCTCTGGACACCACGCGGCTATTACGACAGCTCGGCCGATGGCGATCGAAAGTTCCTCGGCTGGCTGACCAATCGTGGGTCAGTCACGCAACTCCTGGCGGGATCATTCGACTCGATCGACAAGTTCGAGGCCCGGTTCCGCCAGCCCCGAGCCCCTCAAGCCAACGTGATCGACCGCCTGCTCGACTCCGCCAACCCGATCCAGGCCGAGGCTCTGAACCAGGCGGCCAATCTCGCTCAGCCAGCTCTGCCCGACCCGGCGACCAGTCGTCTCGCAGTCCTCGAATTGACGCCCGTGGCTCCCGCTCCGGCCGACGGAGTTCTGATTGCCGCCCAGCCCACGCTACCGCTCAACTATCGGGCAATCGCTCACGAGGGGGCGGCCGGAATCAGACGGCTCTGGGTCGAGGTCAACGGCCGGATCGTCGCCAATCTCCTTGCCGAAGATGTCCCGCCGGTCCGGCAGACCCAGGGACAGAACGCCATTCCAATCGGAACCGAACGGTCCGTCCGGGTCAGCCTGGTCGCGGTCGACGAGCGAGGTGTCCGCCGCGACCAGCCGATCGACCTCAACAACCGGTCACCAGTTCCACAACAAGCTCGAAAGTCCCGCCTCGAAATCGTTGCCCTGGGCGCGGAAGACTACGCCGACCATCGGCTGGCCCGGATTCCCTACGCCGAGGACGATGCACAAGATCTCGCGCGCTTCCTGGCCACCAAGCTGATCGATCCCGTAACCGGGTCGGGATTTTCGAAGAGCCAGACTCACACCGAGACATTGGTGGGAAGCAAGCTAACCGGGTCGCGAGTCCTCTCGGTATTCAACGCCTTCAAGAAGACGGAACAAACGCCGGCACTCGGACCGGGTGACGTCGTGGTCGTCGTGATCGAATCTCACTACCTGGAGGTCCACTCCAAGCACCTACTGGCAACCTCCGAGCCAAACCAGGACCAACCGGAGCCGCCGGCGGTCTCGGCAACGGAACTCGCCGACCGTCTGAAAGAGTTGAGCGATGCGGGTTGCCGTGTCTGTCTGTTCGTTGACGCGGTTCACGACCATAAGAATCCCGCGTGGGAACTCGATATCCAGGAATGGGTCCGACAACTTCAGTCGCATTCCAAGGTCATCACCTTCATCGCGGCCGATCACGGTTTTAGCTCCGCCAATGGTGACGGTCACCGCGTTTTCGCCCAGGGAATTCTTGATGTCCTGAAGGCCAGGAGCGTGGCGAGGTTCCGCGAACGAGGTCCCACCATGTCGCTGTTCGACTTCCAACGAACCGTGGTCGATTCCGTGCTCCAGCAGACCGGACGAAAGCAACACGCCCAATGTTATTTGCCCGATACCATCTCGCTTCAGATTCCGTTTCTCGATTCAGCCCCGCGCTGATTCCCCGGGCGGATCGAGAATCGCCGCCAATCGATCCGCCTCGGACGACTCGAATCGGATGGCTCGTCCGACCGCTCCTCTCAATTCGATCCTGATCCACCACGTCGAAGGAGGCAGACGATCCACCACCAGGTCGGCCCACTCGATGAGGCAAACCCCCAGCCCTTCATTCCAGTAATCCGCGGCCCCGAGCGCGTCGAAGGCGTCCGGATCGTTGAGGCGATAGGCGTCAAAGTGATAGATCGGAATCCGGCCCAGATATTCATGGATCAGGACAAATGTCGGACTCGCGATCGCCCCGGGATCGACGCCCAGCGCCTCGGCCAGCGCTCGAACGAGCCGGGTTTTCCCCGCACCCAGCGTTCCGACCAGTCCGACGACCTGCCCCGGTTCCACCAGTTCCGCCAACGCCCGGCCAAACTGATCGGTCTCGGCCTCGGATTCGATCTCGAATTCGATTCGATTCGCGTCGATGGTCCGGATCTTCATGGCGACACCCGGACGGATGCCAGGTGGTCGAATCCGTGCCCGATGAGCGAGAGAATCGTTCCGTCAGGGCGTTCGAGTCTCAGACCAGGTTCCGCTTCCACGGTCCCGATCTGATAAAGTTCGACGCCGGGCGGTGTGTTGGCCAGCAAGCGATTGGCTTCGTCTTGCGAGAGGGTGAGGCAAAGCTCAAAGTCCTCGCCATCCTGTAGCGCGTGTTCGAGCGGGTCGCCGGCCATTCGACGAGCGTCTGCGTGGATCGGAATGTTCACCGCCTGAAGCGTCGCGCCGAGACCACCACTTTCAACGAGGATATGGCCGAGGTCGGAGGCCAGACCATCCGAGATATCGATCATGGCGTGGATCGTCGCGACCTGATGGATGGTCAGGGCTTCCTCCACCCGAGGGGACGGATGTAGATGGCGACCGAGTAAACTTCCGCCCAGCGGTCCGGTCACCAGGATTGCGTCGCCCGGACGAGCTCCCGAGCGGCGGATCGATCCCCGGACGGTCGACTCACCGATCAAGGTCACGGTCACCACCAGCGGCCCGTCCCAGGCGTTCGTGTCTCCACCCGCCAGACTGACCTGAAACCTTTCCAGCAGCGGAGTCATCCCACCGAGCAATCCCTGCGCGACCGCGACGGCGATGTCTCTCGGTAACGCCACGGCGACGAACGCCGCGACCGGGACGCCGGCCATCGCGGCGATGTCCGACAGATTGACCGCCAGCGCCTTGTAACCAATCGCCTCGGGACTGGCTTCGCCGAGCCGAAAATGCCGCCCATCCATCAGCATGTCGGTCGTGACCAGAACCTCCGAACCGGCCCGGAACCGGAGCGCCGCGCAATCGTCGCCGATCCCCAGAGCCACCCGTCCGCTTGCCTTCGATCGATCGCGAATCCAACCGATCAGCCCGAATTCGCCGGTAGGTTCAACGTCCGCCATGATTCGGTTCCAGAGAGAGTGCAACCCGTCGACGAATCTCGTTAAGAGCAAACCAGAGACCCGCGACAAGCAAGACGTTCGCAATCACGTCGACAACTCCCGCGGCGATGTAGATCAGAACCTCTAAATCTGGCGAAGTCGATGTCAAAAGGTACGTGCAGAGCCTTGCCGAGGCCGAGGAGACGATCAGACCGGCAAACCCCGTTGCGGCCAGCAGGAGCATCGGCGATAGTTTCCGGAAGCTCACGCAAGCAAAGAATCCGCCAACATAGACGAGAATCGACAACACAGAAAAGGATGTATTAACAATTTGATACGTATCAAACATGTGTTGATCCTTCTCGTGATTCTTCCCACGATCTTGAGCGCCGGAAGCCCGCGAGGAATGCCCGGGTCGCTTGCTCGCCGGCTCGTTCCAGCCAATCCGGCGCGTGACTCATGGCCTCGCCCAGAGTGGCCGGACCAGGGCAGATGCTGAAGAATGCGTCGACTCCTTCGCGGAGAACGTCCTGAGCCCCGGGTCCGATCATGCCCGACAGAGCCAGGGTCGGGCATCCGAGCGATCGAGCGAGCCGGGCCACGCCGACGGCGGTCTTGCCAAACGCGGTCGAATGATCGATGGCTCCCTCGGCCGTCAAACAGAGGTCGGCGCCCGCCAATCGGTCGGCCAACCGGACCGCTTCGATGACGAGGCTCACCCCTGGTTCGAGTGCTCCGCCGGCAAAAGCGATGAGCCCCGCACCCAGACCACCAGCGGCGCCTGATCCCGGTAGCCCGGCGACATCGGCTCCCAGGTCGCGCTCGATGATCCGGGCAAAGTGCTCCAGATTATGGTCGAGAACGACAATGTCTTCGGCCGTCGCCCCTTTCTGGGGACCATAGACGGCGGAAGCTCCTGATGGCCCGCAAAGGGGATTCGCGACGTCGCAGGCGACGGCGATCTCGACACCGAGAAGTCGATTGAACTCGGGAGCGATGATCCGGTCGAGTGCCTGGAGAGGTCCGCCACCGGGAGGTAAGGGATGGCCCGAGGCGTCGAGAAGTTGATAGCCAAGCGCCTGAGCCAGCCCGGCCCCGCCGTCATTGGTGGCGCTTCCACCGATCCCGACGATCAAACGCTCGACGCCGGCGGCGATCGCCGCCAGGATCAGTTCGCCGGTACCGAAGGTTGTGGCTTCGAGCGGGTTTCGGTCGGCTTGCCGGACCAGCACGAGCCCGGAAGCCGCAGCCATCTCGACGACCGCCGTTCGACCGTCGCCGAGAATCCCATAGCGAGCCTCGGTCGGATGTCCGAGCGGCCCGGTGACCACGACTTCTCGATAACTCCCGCCGGTCGCCTCGACAAGCGCCTCGACGGTCCCCTCGCCCCCATCCGCCATCGGAACAAGATCGATGGTCGCCGAGGGATCAGCCCGCAGGACACCACGGGCCAGTGCATGAGCGGCATCGGGCGCGGACAGACTCCCCTTGAATTTGTCAGGGGCAACGATCACCTTCATGGCGAGTCTCGGAGGAGGCAATTCCTGGCAGAATCGATCGACCGCTCCACCTTACTCGATCACTCAAGGCTCCGACAATCGAACCGGAGCCTAATTGGGTTCGTTTGTCCGACTCAACGATTGACCGACCCGGCCGTCTGGCTGATATCGGCGATGCTCATCGAACCCTGGTGAATGCTATTGCTTCGGACAATGTAAAAGGGAAGCGATTGCGACTGGGCGACTTCAGGCTGTCGCAGAATATACAGGACGTTGTCGGGCCGGATCGTCTCCCAGTGGCGATTTCCCACGTTCATCCCGACCAGGATATCCCCCTTCAAGATCGAGGCCCGAGCACCCGGACTATCGACCGCGACCGACTCCACATAGAGGCCGCCATGCAACTGGGGGGATGCGGCGGCGACATAACCCGAGTCGACCGGGGTGACTTTGAGGCCGAGGGCACGCCAGACCTGAGCGGTCGCGTCGAGATTGGCGACGGCCGGGGCTGATCTTCCCACGGCCCGGACGTCGATCGGGATCTCCTGGTTCTTACCGTCCCGCCGCACAACCACCCGAGTCGGCTGGCCCGGCTTGGCATCGAGCAACCCTCGCTCGATATCGAGGGAATTCGTGACGTCGTATTCCCCGACCCGAACGACCTGGTCGCCCGCCCGGAATCCGGCGGCCTCGGCCGGACTGTTGGATTGAACTTCGCTCAGGATGACCCGCCGACCATCCGCCTGGATCGCTTCGTTCGCGACCAGCCCATGCCATTTCAGCGCCAACCGCCGGGTGCTCATCATCTCGGTCGCGACTCGTTTGACGTCGTCGATCGGCAAGGCGAATCCGATCCCCTGGGCTCCCGATCGGGTTGCCACGTTGATCCCGACCAGCTCGCCATCGATGTTGATCAACGGCCCACCCGAATTGCCCGGGTTGATGCAGGCATCGGTCTGGATCAAGTTGCGGTAGACCTGATCGTCGGAGAGCGTGACGTTCCGTTTCAGGGCGCTGACGATTCCTTGCGAGATGGTGTTCTCGTAACC
>JAJYCH010000387.1 GCA_021778575.1 Planctomycetota bacterium | reverse complement strand
TCATGTTTCGGTCGTCCTGCTCATTGAGCTTGTCCAATCTTAGCTATTCTTAGCCCAGACCGCGCAGTTTACCCGCACCGATCTCCGCACATGAGCCAACACCCCTTCGTAATAAAGCCGACAACTGGACATCCATTGTTCGCCGGGATCGCGTTGTAGCCGGTCGGGTATCAAGCTGCTCGGGATTAGCCTGGTTAGGCGCCATGATTAAGCTTTGCCCTCGAGCTTCAAGGACGGCAACCGCCAGAAACAAACTGAACGCAAGCGAGGACACAAAGTTGAGTTGCATCGTCGATCTCTCGTTGTGTTGGCTCAAAGATGGAAATCAGCGGCAACAAATTATTCGCATTTCGCAATCCTGTCAAGCCTACCTTGGCTGTTTTTACTTGATGAGCTGATGAAGCGAAAATCGGCGTCAGATCAATTTAATCATCCAAAAATGAACTGAAAGCGGTTTTCTGGTGTTCCTGAGTACCAACACTCAGGCCACGCGGTTCAGACCGATTTCCGGTTTGGGCCAGGTAAAGTAGTCGTTACTCTGGTCGGGATAGCGGCGGACCTGCTCGGCGACGGCGTCGAGACCACGCTGAACAAAATGGGTGGCCTGGCCATTTCGCGGGGTATCGGCGGGAACGCGAAACGAGGGAAGGAATTCGAGATGGTAGCGGCCCCGGCCGTCGGGCCGGCAGAAGGTGGGGACAACTGGTGCGCCGGTCATCGCGGCGAGAATGACCCAGGTCGTCGAGAACAGATAGGTCGAGCCCAAAAAATGACCGGGAGCGGTGTGCGAGCCCTGCCAGCGGACGTCGCTGGCAATCTGCAAGACCATTCCCGCGTTGAGGATTCGCATCGCTCGGAGGATCGATCCGGCGGCCTCGGTCGGCGTCGATCGCCGCGAGATGAACAGTTTCTCCTGGCCGAGCGCCCCATCGGTCCGGAATTGCTCACTCAGGTAGCGCGAAACATTTCGGGGCCGCTCCATGAATAGCCGAAGTGGATACCCCTCGCGGTACATCCAGTGAGTGGGATGGAGATGCGAGCCGAAGTGGTTGCCGAGCAGGATCACCCCGCGTTTCTGGGCGTACGCGGCTTCGAGGTGTTCCCGCCCCTCGACCTCGAAACAGCCCAGAGCCTGCGAATCGGTCAGGCCATCGAGCAGTCGGTCGCGACTTCGCCAGTGGACCAGCCCCGAGGCGAGGCGACGCGCGACGACCTGATCGTCCCAGTCTTCGCCAAGCTCCTCGCGGCCTCGGCGGACGGCTCGTTCGTAGATCGCGGTATTGCCGGGAACCAGGCGGTAGTTGATCCAGCCGAGCCCATCGATCACGACGGCCGAAACCGGTGTCGGTACCCGCCGAAGGATCGGCATGAGCACTCGCAGAGCGTGTCTCTGCAATCCGGTCTTCAGTCGTCCCATATTCGTCGGCCTCCGGCTCGATACCACCCTGGTCCGTCAGGGTCACGACTCTCACGTCTCGGCTCGCGATCGGCCGTCCCGGTCCTTCGGAAATCGGTCACGATCACTCAATGAAATCGTCGGAACTCAGCGATTACCGACGATCAAGCGGCTGCCGCGTTGCGACGGGCCGAGACGTAGGCGGCGAGATCGCCGATCCGGTTGAGATCGGGCATATCCTCGACATCAATCTCCAGCTCGAAGCGATCCTGGACAGCGATCAACACGGCAAACAGGTCGAGCGAGTCGATCCGGAGATCGTCGACCAGACAGGTCTCGGAGGTGATTGGCACCTCGCGAGGCACGCGACCCGCCTTCCTGACCGTCGCGATTATCTGGGCCTGGAGGTTCGGGTCGATCATCGGTCCCCCCTTGTCAAAATCAGGGCGTTGTTGGTTCCGCCGAATCCGAACGACGCGCTGAGCACGGCATTCACGGCCGACGACCGGGCCTGGTCGGTAAGATAATCGAGATCGAGTTCCGGATCAGGGCGATAATTGATCGTGGGCGGCATGACTTGATCCATCAGCGTCCGGACACAGACAGCCGTCTCGATTCCCGAGGCCGCGCCGAGCCCATGTCCGATCGCCCCTTTGATCGAGCTGATCGCCAGTCGCCGGGCCTGGTCGCCAAAGACATCCTTGAGTGCCTGGGTCTCGACCCGGTCGTTGACCGGGGTACTGGTTCCGTGGGCGTTGTAATAGTCGATCTGGTCGGGATTTAATCCCGATCGTTCGATCGCGGTCGCCAGGCATCTGGCGATGGTCTGTCCGTTGGGCATCGCCATATGGTATCCATCGGAATTCAAGGCCCATCCGGCCAGGATTGCCTGCACGGGAAGTCCCAGTCGCCGGGCCACCGACTCTTTCGCGAGGACAACCATGCCCGCCCCCTCGGCCATGACAAACCCCGCGCGATCGATGCTGAACGGCCGGCTCGCCTGGCTGGGGTCGGTCGCTGATCGGTCCTCGGGCTTCCGGCCGACCAGAGCTTTCATCGTGGCGAACCCGTTGACGATCATCGGCGTGAAGGCACTCTCGGCACCACCGCAGATCGCCAGATCGGCCTCGTCCGCCCTGAGAAACATTCCGCCCAGCGCGACCGCGTGAGCACCCGTCGCGCAGGCGTTTGCCGGCGCGACGCTCGGCCCGTGCAGCCCCAGCGCCTGCGCCACCTGCCCGGCCATCTGATTGATCAAGAGACCGGGAACCAGGTACGGGCTCGCCGCCAGACTCTTGCGCTTTGCCGATTTGATCTGCTCGGCCTCGTAGAGATCCATCCCGCCAAAGGCAGAGCCGATCACCACGGCCACTCGATCGGGATCGAACGAACCGGAGAGTTTGTCGAGTCCCGCATTCGCCCAGGCCTCGCGAGCCGAGGCCAGCGCCAGGTGAATCGACCGAGCCGCAAGTCGTGAGACCGCCGGGTCTTCGGTTGGCGAACCCGGACCGAAATCCTCCACCATCCCGGCCAGATCGACCAGATAGTTTTCGGGGTTGAGCGTGGCGTGCCGTTTGATGCCCGACCGACCGGCGCAGAGAGCCGCCCAGGTCGCGTCCATGTCGCGCCCCAGGCAAGTGACCGCTCCGTGTCCGACCACCACTATCCGATCCGTCATCCACGATCCCTCGACAACGCCCGATCCCGGAGAGGAATTCCTTCGGTCACGAATTCGTCCGACCTTCCGGAGGAACGAATCCGCATCACCACAAGTATCGCTCAAATCGACGATCAACTTAAGGCTTGTTACGGATTTATCGATTTCCAAGGTTTTCCGAACGGAGCCGGTTGACCGTCCCGACCCCGACCGGTTACGAATGATCGATCGAACCCGATTCCTTCCTCCGTCGAACCTGGAAAAGATCTCATGAGGATCGCTAAATACGCGTCTGGCACGGGTACCCCTCCTCGACTCGGGCTGGTCGAAGGCGATCGAATCCGTCCGATCGGTCCGGCCGGCATCAGCCTGACCGAGTTACTCCATTCCGAGGACCCGACCGCTCTGGTCAACCGCTGGCTGGAAATTCCCAGTGGGGAAGCCGAGGTCGCGCTCGACTCGGTCCACCTGCTCTCGCCGGTCGAACGTCAGGAGGTCTGGGGAGCCGGGGTTACTTATGAACGAAGCAAGCAAGCCCGGCAAGAGGAGTCGGAGTCGGGCGGGTCGTTCTACGACCTCGTTTATACGGCCAAGCGACCCGAATTGTTCTTCAAGGCCACGCCCAACCGCGTGGTTGGTCCGGGCGAGCCGATCCGGGTCCGCCAGGATACGAAATGGTGCGTCCCCGAACCCGAGTTGACGCTGGTCCTCTCGCCCAAGCTCCGGATTGTGGGCTATACCGTCGGCAACGACGTCAGCGCCCGTGATATCGAGGGCGAGAACCCGCTCTACTTGCCGCAAGCCAAGGTCTACGATGCCTGTTGCGCTCTGGGACCGGTCGTGACCCTGGCTCCGGCGATGCCGCCGATCAGCTCGGTACAGATTCATCTGGAAGTCAAGCGCGACGGATCACCGCTGGTTCGCGAGTCGACCTCGCTTTCCCGGATGGCCCGGACGCTCGACGAACTGGTCGACTGGCTCGGGCGCGAAAACCGTTATCCCGACGGAGTTTTCCTCCTGACCGGAACCGGGATCGTCCCACCCGACGCTTTCTCGCTGTTGCCGGGAGACGTCGTCCAGATCAGCATTGACGGGATTGGAACCCTGACCAATCCTGTGATCCAGGGGCCTCTGGGCTAAGGACTTCGGACGAGCATTGATGTCGGATCAGCCGTCGTCGCGATCGAAACGCGGCTGATCCGGCAATCGGGACCGACCAGGTTATTTGGGAGTTTCGAGCTTCGGCTCGACCGTCTTTTCGTCGGGCTTGGCTTCGTCTTTCTTCTCGACGGGCATGGGCGAGGTCGTCGGCGGGAGGGAGGGAACCGGCGATGGTTGGACGGGTCCGGGTTCGGCGGCCGGACCCGGCTGAGCGACCTTCGGTTCGGCCGGTTCTTCGTGAGCCTTCGGTGCTTCTTCGCCCCCGCAACCGATGACTCCCAGGACGAGGCTGGTCACGATCGCGCCGGCCAGAAATTTCTGCTTGTTCATCGCTCAGACTCCTCGAACGTGGACCATTGCCGGCCGGCGAAACCCATCGGACCCGGCCAATTGGACGATTATAGCGGTCGCCGGAGCGGCGTCGCAAGGCAGACGCTTCTTCCCCGATGAGAGCCAGAGAGGAGGCGATTCCCGGAACGCAATCGGTCGGGATTCTCGATCGATCGCGAATCTTCCCTGGTTCCGGACTTGCGTCGGAGGGTTTGATACCGTTAACTCTCGCCTGCGGAATCGACATCGGCCCCCCTATCGGACGCCCAGACCGATGAGTCTCTGGTCCCTCCTCGCCTGCTCGGCCGCCTTGCTGGCGCTGCCCTGCCTCTTTCGTCCGCGAACTTCCGAGCCCTGGGAATTCCGCGGCTTCCTCGCGTTCCTCTGGTATCTCAACGCCGCCTACTGCGGATTGTTCCATCGGCTCCAGGCCGAACCCGCGACGCTTCCCACGACCGGACCGGCGATCCTGATCGCCAACCACACCTGCAATATCGATCACTTCCTGCTCCAGGCCTGCACCGGACGCAAACTGGGATTCATGATCGCTCGCGAATACTATGACTACTGGGCGTTCCGGCCGTTCTGTGAGATGATCGGCTGTATCCCGGTCAACCGCAACGGCAACGACACGGCAGCCACTCGCGCCGCCTTACGCGCCCTCAAGGAAGGCCGCGTCTTGCCCATCTTCCCCGAAGGCCGGATCTTGATGACCTCCGGTCGCGAGATCGGTGACGGTCAACCGGGCGTGGCGTTCATCGCCATGAGAGCGAACGTTCCGATCATCCCGGCCTATATCAGTGGGACACCGAAGGCAAATAAGCTCCTGATCTCGCTCCTGACTCCCTCGGATT
>JAJYCH010000386.1:2784-5399 GCA_021778575.1 Planctomycetota bacterium | reverse complement strand
GGGTCAGCGCTCTGGTTCAATGATTTCTCGAACATCTCGTCACGAACCGGGGCGCTCATCCGATGGACATCATCTACCGCTACGACCCGTACCAGCCGATCGAGTGCCCCAGGTTCGAGACCAGCGACGCGGCGGCCAGGGCGCTCCGCGACGGTAACGCCCGGTTCGGCCTGATGGTCGAAAAGGTCCAGGGCGAGGTCTTCAACGGCGACACCAGTCGACCGATCGTGATCCCGTCGAGCCCGCTCTCGCTCGGTTTTCCGCTGGTTCCCGGCAAGGCTCCGATGCAGAGCCCGTTCGGAATCATCCTGGGCTGTTCCGACGCCCGGGCACCGATCGAACGGATCTTTGACCATTCGCACAACGAGCTTTTCGTCGTCCGGGTCGCCGGGAACGTCCTGGGGACCGAATGCCTGGGGAGCATCGAGTACGCCGCGAGGAACTTCGCCGATAGCCTGAGGCTCGTCGTGGTTCTTGGTCATACCGGTTGCGGAGCCGTCGGCGCGGCGGTCGACCTCTACCTCGATCCCGACGCCTATGGTGCGATCGCCGAGACGCACGCGCTGCGATCGATCGTGGACCGGATTCTGGTCGTGGTCCGCGTGGCCGACAAAGCGCTGGAGCGTCGCTGCGGTCTGGGCTGTTCGAGCGATCCCGGCTATCGCTCGGCGCTCTTGCAGATGGCCGTATATCTCAATGCCGCACTCACGGCTCACGATCTCTCTCGCGAGCTTCAAACCTCGGTCGCCGATAGGATGCAGGTTGTTTACGGAGTCTATAACCTGGTCTCGCAAGGGGTCGAGGCGGCCCCGCGTGACGAAGCAACCTTCGGCATGGCCCCGCGAACCTCGGCCGAATTCACCGAGCTGAGCGACCGGCTGGCCGATTCGGTACTGTCCTGCGGGATTCTCACGAAGCTGGAGAATTCGTGAGCACTTCGAATCAACAGGATTTGGCCGGATCGAGAGATCCTCGAAGGGCACGCTAAAGCAATGAGTAAACCGCTCTAATTCTGGTCGATCCAGTGCTGGGTCGCTCGGTCGAGCTGCGGCGGTGTTCTCTGGTAGCGGAGCGCGGAGTAGTTGCTTGCCCGGGTCGGGTAGACCACCGGTGAGAGCACCGGAAAATTCGGGTTCGAGAACGCCGTTCCCTCGACGACCTGCGGCACTCCATCATAGCCCCGGACAACCGTTTGCACCGGCGCGGCGTAGGAGCGGAAGGCCGAGAGCGGACCATAAACCGCCAGCGAATTCTCGCGACCGGCGAAGCCGGAAATGAGCGGGCTGGTCCCCACATAAATGAAAGGAACCGGACGGAACGACCCGAGCATCGGCGAGGGTGCCAACTGATTCTCGGGTCGAACCGTGGTCACGGTCTCACGGATCGGTCGGGACCTTCGAAAAAATCGGTCGCCCGCCTCGGCCGAGGAGGTCAAGGCGACGACAACGAAACCGAGAGCCATTGCCCGAACCCGGCGGCGATGACGGATCATGGTGCATCCTCGAAGGAGAGCGGCAAGGGCGGACCGAATCGCGAATCGTTCGGTCGGATAAGCCTACCACTTGAAGAAACTTACACCATTTCCGACGATTTCCAAATTAAGGCCCGAAGGTCGTTGAGGTTCACCAGCGGTTCTCGACGACCGGCCGTGGTAAGATCCGGTAGGATTCCTCGACGATCCGGGCCAGCCCTTCACCGAGAGGCGACGCCAGGAGTTCGTGGAACTGGCGGTCGATCTCACCATTCCGGACCGTCTCACCCGCCTCATCGATCCGGAACCGGACCGCTCCCGCGGCAACGTCGTTTCGTAACGCCAGGGCCGACTCCGAGGCCGACCAGCCGAGCGAGACGACACCGAGATGCGGACCGAGCAGTGTCTCGGTCGGGATCTCCAGCGCCTGGGCGATCCGTCGGAGGGTCGCGGCCCGAGGCTGTTCGGTCTTACCGCTTTCGATCTGATAAAGCGCCGTCCGTGAGATCGCCGCCCGGCTGGCGAGTTCGTCCGGTCCCCACCCCTTGGCATAGCGCTGATCGCGAACTCTCTGGGCCAACGTCATCGGTGTCCCCCTTAGCGTGATTGATCGAACACATTCGGATTGTCTCGTCCCCACAAATGGGAACTTACGTAATCTTCTCGATCGAGGCAACTCGATCGAGAAATTCGTCGACAAATCGGTGATGTGTCGGACGGCCACCGGGGAACCGGGGTTTCAGCTCAGCTTCCCCGCAAGCTCTTGCATGATCCCGGCCAGCAAGGCCGGGTCACGCTTTTCGAGCAGGTGCTCGATCCGCGAGGCGGGGAATTCGAGCTTGGTGAGAACCTCGCCGACGCGGACCCAGAGCTTGTCCCGCTTCTTCCCCTCGGACAGGTAAAGCTCGGTGACCATCTCGGCGAGCTTTTGCGACTGGATCGAGTCGAAATTGTTATAGTAACGCTTGATGATTTTTTGCTGATAGGGCGAATGATCGGCCATGGTCTGCCTTTCTCAAACGATTGGCGAGGGAAATATGAGCTGGGCCGAGCGGCGAATCTCAATCCGCCTCGGGCTTCCGGCGGAGTCGCTTGGTGGACGCCCTCCGGAGCTTGGATTCGACGCGGCGGACCTTCGAGGCCA
>JAJYCH010000386.1:0-2774 GCA_021778575.1 Planctomycetota bacterium | reverse complement strand
CGAGCCTTGGGGGGTCGAGCGGCGGACAGGACCAGTTCGCGGAGTTTGGCCAGACAGTCCTCGACATTACGCCCCTGGTCGCGGGTAAGTTGCGAGGTGACCAGCAGTTCTCCTTCGCGAGTCAGGCGTGAGCCGATCGCGCTCAGGAGCCGATCGCGAACCGCCGGGGTCAGACTGGGGCTCTCCGCCGGGGTCCAGCGAAGCGTGGCCTTCGAGTTGACCTTGTTGACGTTCTGTCCCCCAGGCCCGCCCGACCGGGCGAACTCGAACTGAAATTCGGCGAGCGGGATCGACAACGTCGCGGTGATCGCGAGTAAGTTGACGGGGCTCGGTGGGGTCTCGGTCTCTTCCATGGTCCTACTGTAACCCAACGGAAGGGCGCTGGTCATCGCCAAAAAGCCGTTCGAAAGTGAAATCGGGGAGGACGGTCGCGATCCGTCCTCCCCGAGAAGATCCGCTACTCAACCGCCAGGGTTGCTCGATCAAGCACCGCCGGCCAGGCTGAACGACGACGAGGTGGCACTGGTGCTCATGTTCACGTTGCTCAGCGTCACGTTCTTGACGTACTTGGCCTTGGCGTGCTTGGTCGGGATCGAGACGACCACGGGAGCCGCCGTGGATGAGGCGGCCTGCGCCGTCCCGAGCGACGAATTCACCTGGACCGGAACCTTTTCTCCCTTGAACGGAGCGTAAAGGTCATTGATGGCCATCGAAGCGGCGAGTTGCTGGGCCGCTTTCGGGATCACCGGAGACGGCGGAACCGCTCCATTGGTCGTATCGATGCCGTTCTTCTTATCATACGCCAGCCACGACTTCTGCTGGGCGTTGATCTGCGCCGGGGTGTAGAAGGAATAGTCTTTGTTGAAGACCTTCACTTCGCTGGAGAAGATGGTGCCGTTGGTGGTCTGCCCTTCGATCGCGACGGTGGTGATTCCCGACGGCAGGTTCAGATCGAGCCCGTTGAAGACGAAGGTCTCGTCCGGGAACTGGTCATGATTGACGTTCCGCTCGAAGTTGAGAATCGGCGAGGCACCCGTGGTGTTGATCGTGGCCGGATCGCCGAGCTTGACGGTCGAAGGGATGATGGTCGTGGGGTCGAAGCCCGACGAACCGAGGATGTTCACCCGGATCGCCTCGGGGTGCGCCGTGTTGACGTGGTTGTTCTGGTGGTAGTTCACGTAGACGGTCGGTGAGACCACCGGCGGCGGCGGGGGAGGCGGCGGCGGCGTGATCGGGACTTCCGGATTGGTAATCGTCTGGAGCGGGAAGCGTTCGTCGCTGATCCCAATATCCTGGGCGCTCGCGGCGTAAGCACCGACGCCGAACGTTGAAGTGGGCGTCAACGCATGCCCGGTCATCTGGAGGTAAAGCTGCGAGAAGTGCTGGATCTGGAATTCAAAGTTCGGGTGATTCGGGTCGTTGACCAGATAGTAGCTACCGGCATACTGGGGGTAGATCTTGGTGTTATCGAAGATATTCTGGCCAGCGCCACCGAGGTAGCCGGCGACCTCGAACGGCTTGGGGGCGGTCGGGTCGGGGTTGGGATTATTCTGCGGGAAACCGGCGACGATATCGGGCGTCCCGGAGTTGGTCAGGTCGAAGGTAACTCCGTAGGTCTTGGTCCCGCCCATGTCGGCGGGATCCTGGAACGCCGGGCCGGCGATTGCCGTCACACTGGGGTTCACGGTTCCCGAGTTTCCGTTATTATCACTGTCGGCGGCGATCACCTGCTGACCGGTCGTCCCGTTGGGCGGACCTTCCACGCCCACGCTCAGGATATCGGTCGTGCTGCTGTAGCTGAGGGCCAGGTTGTCGATCTGGAAGCCGGAGACACTGATGACGCCCTGAAGCGAGGGCGGAATGATCGGCTTCAGGTTGTTTGCGGGGTCTCCGGTATTTACGACGCCTGGCACGTTCGTAGGAGAAAAATCGGTCGCAACGACTCCAGTGAAGTTGACGGCCAGGAGTTGCCGATGATCAAGCTGTTCCATCTCCAGGTCGGACCGTTTGCGGGTGCGGGTCTTGGACCCGCCGCGACGGCGCCGCCACGAGTGAACGGCTTCGAAAAGCTTCGTGAACAACGACATCGCGCCTATGTCCTTTCCTGAAAAGCGGCCTCGTGCAAGGGCCGTCGGCTGGGGGAGAGGGTTTCCGGATGCCAATCGGTAGGATCGACGACAACCGGGTTGACCCTGTAGTGCGTGATAATCGAGCCAATCAACGGTCTCGGGTAAGGATGGCTCCAAGCCGTCTCCAACCGGGGTCGAGCAGGAGATCGGAAATTCCCCCGGACCGGGCGTGCCTTCGGCATGCTGAACGTGATCGGGACAGTCAACCTTAACGTGGAAGGAGTCTCGTTATGGTTCGCCACAGCGTCTCTCGCTGGCTCGTGGCGCTCCTCGCCCTTGTGTGGGCCTGGCCCGTTGCCGCCGATGCCATAGCCCCGGCGATGCCGGGTCCTGGCGTACCGACCGGTACCGGCACTTCGCCGTTGTTCGCCACCGGAAATGTGGAGACCGACATGCCGGCCCCGGCGGCCGGCCAGACCAACGGCATCACCGTCATTCCCGGCCAGGCTTTCAATGCCGTGGCACAACCGCAATGGATGACGTCGGCCGGATTGATCAATGGCTACGCCATGAAGGACATCCGTCTGAGCTACAACTCGACGACGGACACTCTGTCCGTCGGTGTCAACTTCTACGGGATCGCCGGTAATACCGACGGGACCCTGAACGGTGGCACCAATCCGCAAACGCTCGCGGCGGGCGGCT
>JAJYCH010000385.1 GCA_021778575.1 Planctomycetota bacterium | reverse complement strand
CGGTCACCTTCTCTTGATTGCGATACTTGCGGGCCAGGCGATAGCCGTAGCAGTGACTCCCGATCTGGTAGGGCAGTGGCGGGTCGATGATTCGCTTCTCGATCAGCCACGTCTTGACGATCGTCCATTTGCTTCGGGGGAATAAATCCCGGAGGAGAGTTCCATCCAGGCGGTGGACTCTGCCGTCCTTCAACTTTCCCAGGAACCATCGGATGTAATCGGCACAGCCCCGGATGGAACTGGGAAGGTTCGACCCCAACTCCAGATCGGTCGGTATCCTGACCTTGATCTTCGGCCCTGACTGACTTCTGCTTGGTTTGCTAGGCATCGTCCAGCTTCCCGATCGAGGGTCGTCACTTGAACCCGCGAGAGCGCGCATTCTCGATGCCAGCGTCTCGCCGGATCAGTCGTCCGTGTTCCTCGTAGCACGCCGCCGCCCCGGTCTCCCGCCAGAGCCGACAGATGCGCCGGAACTCTCTCTCGCTGAAGGACTTGATCCGCTCCAACTCGCAGGCTTCTTCCGCGAGAAACCGGCGCAACACCCTGGTTGGAACTTCGATCTCCCTCGCCACCTCGTCCATGCTGTAATTGTAATACATACGATTTCTCCATGAGTATGGGCACTCTGCCCATCGTATGTATGCAGCATGAACGATTTATTCTCGACTCCAGAAGAAAAAATTGTAACGTACTATATACTACATTGAGGTAATCATGTTTTCAATGCAAGACCTATCCCGAAAAATCGGCGTCCCTTATTACCGGATCGTCTATGCGCATCAGACCGGACGGTTGCCCGAGCCGTCCCGCTGGAAAAATCAGCGTGTTTATGATGACGGGGATGTCGAGCGGGCCAGGGAGTATTTCCGGTCGTGCGCCGATAGAGCCGAGCGAAGTGAGGGTAATGAGGGCACTCAACCTTGAAGTCGGAGACGGAACCGGGCGCATGGGAGATCGGTTCTTCGAGGGACGAGGGATTTCACGTCGCGCCCCGAGAGTAACCACGGTAACCACGGTGACCACGGTTACTTCGATCCCCGATCCGAACTTCTCACGACCCTTGCCCAGCAGGACTAACGGCAACGATTCCGCAGGTGCGGTGACTCTCGTCACCGTAGTTACCGTGGTTACTGCTTCGCCCCCTTGCGTGTTCGTCCTTTAATCCCGACCTCGGATTCGTCGGGCCGTTCTTGAGTGGCGGTGGTCGAGGGCGGATCGACCACTTCAGCGGAGTCGGCCGACGTTCCACCGACCACCTGGGCCTGTTTTTCGTCCTTCGCCGATGGCTTGAGCACCCGGTAGGGCTCGTAACGGGCCAGGCGGCGTTTCGGGGACTTGCGGCCGTCTCCGGGCTCGGCTGCATTCTCGATTCTCGGGGTCTGAAAGACGATCCCGCCCGACATCCCCGACGTGCTCGCGGCCGCGTCGGATGCAAGAAGGTAGTCGGGCATGCAAATCAGGCAATCAAACTTCAAGTAGCCGAGAATCTTGCCGAGCGACCAACTATTGAGCCCGTTTTCCCTCGCCAGGAACTTTGCCACCGATTGCCGGGCCACCCCCGTTTTCTTTTCCAAATCACGGAGGCTCTCACCTTCCAGGCCCTTCAGGATGATCGCCCGCACCCTCTCCTCGAACAACGTCCATTCGTCTCGATATTCGGACACTTCAGCCTCCGAGTCTTGCCAGGTAATTGGTTACAATAGCGACGATATCCATTCTTTGCTTTCAGGAGTGGCTCCGTCAAGTATGGGCAATTATTCCGACCAACAATTTGCTGGAATCCCCAATTTCCAAGAAATATTCGGTATTGGTTTACAACCAGTCGTCGCGCAAGTAAAGTGGGGTCAGACGGGGCTCAACAAGACTAATTGGTAGTAAACGAGCACCGAACCAAGACCCGAAAGGTGTTTATCATGCTCACGTTATTCGAGTCCTATTCGCGGTTCCTCAGCTTCCTCACGAGCATCTCGGACAAGACGAAGGGGATCAGCGACGGGCTCCGCTCGCACGTCCTCATCCTCGGCTCGGCAGGCATCGGCAAGACCGAACTGGCGAAGCGGCAACTGCCCCAGACCGATCAGGAATCCCACCGAATCGACCGGACGGTGAAAATGCGACTCGAACCCTGCGTCCGGGAGCGAGAAGACATCGACACCATTCTCGAACTGCCCGACGATGAACTCGTGGAGGTATGGCTCCGGCTAAACCCCGGAAGTGCAGATGGCGGGACTGGAGCCGACCAGGGTGGCGATGTCGAGGGACAGGATGGCGGCGAGGCTGTCGTCCCCCAGAATCAAGATGGAGTCAAGGCGACAAGCGAGCCTCCCGTCCCCATGAACGCGGAAGACATCAGGGACGGCCTACGGCAGCGTCTCGTGATCCTCAAGAATCGGGAACGAGGCATCCTCGAAGCCCTTCCCAATTACGTTTGGCTCCAGGGCAACATCACGGCTCGCGGGCTCTACGAGTTGCTCTACTACTACCGGCATGAGCACTTCCGCACGCTGATCTTGAACGACGTGTCGATCGTCGGGGCGATGGCAACCCTGCTCAAGCAAGTCCTGGAGAAGGAAGGGGCTCGAACCGTCTCCTCGATCCGTGCCGAAAAGTCGGAGAAAGAAGAAAAGGTCAAGAACCGGTTCATCCTGAATGCCCGGATCGTCGTCATCGCCAACAAGTTCTCGCCGAAGGACGACGAAGACTGGGATGCCGTCCTGGATCGACTCTTCGGGTGCAGGTTCGCACCGACCCCTCGGGAAATCATCGAGTATATGTCGCCTTGGTTCCCGGATGAGGGGATGCTCTCAAAGATCAAGGATGACCTGGCAGCGGGCAATATCGTCGATCTGAACCTCCGGCGTTGCCTCAAGACGGCCGAGTTCAAGCGGACTGGGGCACTCCCCGAGGAAATCGACCGGATGCTCGCCGAGGCTTACAAGCCCACCCAGGAAGATCATCTCACCGAAGACGAGTCGGCCGTCCTCGATTATGCCCGGAAGCGTGGGCTTCGGCGCATCCGGCGGGTCGAGGTCTATAAGGCGCTCAACCGATTCAAGGGACTTGGCGCGACCGAAGGCAAGCAGCGACTCCAGGCGACCTTCGCGAAACTCGTCGCCGATCATCACCTCATCAAGATCGAACCGACCGACGGGAGCAGGCTCAGCAAGGCGATCACCGATCTCTATCAGGTTCTCTCCGCAACCGAACGGGCCGACAAGAAGAGGTTGATGGCGCAAATGTTGCCTGGCTCCTCGATCGAGGTCTCGCCGCCGGTTTCCGAGCCCGTGCCCGCTCCGATCATCGAGCCCTCTCCCGAGCCCGAGCCCGCTCCGATCATCGAGCGGGCAACTGATTCTCGCTTGTGATTACTTCAATGCGACCCTGTTCGGCGGGGAGTTGAGCGGGGCGCTGATTACCGTCACCGACAAGAAGCGCATGAGGGGATACTTCGCCGGGGATCGGTGGTCGGACGGCAACCGCAAGACCCACGAGATCGCGCTCAACTTCGTCAGGAGCGACAGGACGGTGCGGGACATCCTCGGGACGCTCGTCCACGAGATGTGCCATCAGTGGCAGCACGAGTTGGGAAACCCGAGCCGCTCCAGCTACCACAACAAGGAATGGGGCGAAAAGATGAAGGAGGTCGGGTTATTCCCGTCCTCGACCGGGCAGCCCGGAGGGCGTCAGACCGGTCAGCAGGTCTCTCACTTCATAATCGAGGGAGGCGCATTCGACGTGGCTTTCGCGAGGATGCAAGACGACATCCAAGTTCCGTGGCGAGACGTTTGGGGCAAGGTCGAGGGCGGCGGGACGAAGGGAGCGAAACCTGGCGCGGTCGCCAACAACAAGACCAAATACTCTTGCAAGTGCGCGAAGCGATCATTCTGGGGCAAGCCCGACCTGACCGACGTTTCTTGCAAAATCTGCGACGAGGATTTCCTCCCCGATCTTCAGTGAGCGGGCGACCTGACCGGAGGGATTTCGGCGGGCGAGTGTTTCCCGAAGTGGTGGAGCAGCCGGGCGAAACCGGATGCAGAGATCGGGGTTCGCAGCCCCGATCCGATCTCCACCAATTCTCCACCACTTTGTCGGGATATGGTGGGTCGGAGTGGGTCGAGGTGCGTCATGATGAGTCAGCCTGGCGATTTCTTAAGTCCTTGTATTTCATTGCTTTCTGAATGCCGGTGGTGGGAGTCGAACCCACATGATGGTTACCCATCGGAGGATTTTAAGTCCTCTGCGTCTGCCATTCCGCCACACCGGCCGGAGGAACACCTTATCGAACAGGAGCAGGATCGGAAACCGAGGGATCGCTCGTTCAGAATTTGGAAATCGGAGAGGCAAAGTTTCTCACAGAAGCACACTCTCGGCAATGGCACTCAGGCCTTGGCGCAGGGCCGTCTGTCGAATCGTCAAATCGGCGACGCCTGGTTCAGGACTAGTGGCTTGACTTGGGCGTTCCCGTCTGATCGAATCGAGTGTCATGTGATCAGAAATGTGATCAAAGTTGACAATTTCATTCGTTCCGCCCTCACTCCTGTTTTCGGTGTAAATTGTCGTTGAGCGAAATGCATTACCACTGACCTTGTAGTCAATGGACCACGGCGGTCATTTTTTCGAGTCGAACCAACGGATCGAATGTGACGCATGTCTTGTCGGTGATATTGCCGTCCTGATCCGCCTCAATCGGCTCGAAACCAAGCCGATAGCGCCACCCACCAAGATTCCTCACCCCTGCGTTAGAGGCGACAAAACGATGATCCGCTTGGACCTTCGCACCAGGTTAGTCCAAAAAAAGCGTTTTTTGGGAACCGACGCGGCTCGACTTCGACGCTCCCGCCGATTCGCTCCGCTCGCGGAACTCCTCGAAGGACGGATTGCGCTGGCGAGCAATATCAGCGTCACCGGCGCGGTGGTCACGACCACGAGCGGGTCGGTAGCCTCGACAATCAATATTGGCGAAACGATCGATATCAAGGCAACCTATCAGACCACGAATCTGCCGAGCAACGCAGTTTATAGCATCAACTTTGAAGTCAATGGATTGATCCTCAACAGCGGTCCGCTGACCTCGGGGGCGGGCAATTCGGGGACGCAGACCTGGACCGTGAACTCGGGGAGCTACTCGGACGATTTCACAACAAGTCCCGGTGCCAACCAGTTGATCGTCCTGGCCAATCCCGACCAGTCGGTGGTCGAATCGAGCTATGCCGACAACATGTTCAGCTTTACCGCGAACGCCGTGGGTCCGGTCGTGGGAAGCGCTGCGTACACGACGGCTCAGGTCCGCCAGGCTTACGGACTGAACCTGCTTCCCAATATCGGCTCGGTGGCTCCCGATGGTACCGGGCAGACGATCGCCATCGTCGACGCGGGTAATGACCCGACGGCCTTGAGCGACC
>JAJYCH010000384.1 GCA_021778575.1 Planctomycetota bacterium | reverse complement strand
GAGCTCGACAAGCTCGACGAGGGCGAAGCGATCCTCCGCGACCTCATCCCGAGAATCCAGGCCAGCCAGGGCGAAGAGAATCTTCTCCTCGGCAACGCCTTGACCTCGCGAGCCTTGGTTCTCTGGATGCTCAACCGGTCCGCCGAAGCCGAGCCACTCAACACCCGGGCGATCGCGATCTTTCGCAAGCTCATGCCCGACAACCATCCCCTGGTGGTCAGCGCGGAAGGAACCCAGGCCCACCTGCTCCTCGCCAATAACCAGCCGGCCGAGGCCGAGAAGCTGGCACGCCGCGTGGTCGAAATCCGCTCCAAACCCGACTGGGTCGGAACTCCCTCGCAACTGGGGAACATGAAGAGTATCCTCGGTACCGCCCTGGCGGCGCAACGCAAGGACGCCGAGGCCGAGCCACTCCTCATCGAAGGATTCCGACTGATCGAGGCCGATCCCAGGACAAGTAAACGACGACGCGAGGAAGTCGTCGAGCGACTCGTCCAGTATTACGAGTCGCGGCAAAATGCCGACCAGGCCGACCACTGGCGGAAACAGCGGATACCCCGGACCAATCCCTGATCCGGTCACTCCAGCCGCCGCCCCACTCCCATGCTCAACGACCGCACTGATCGCGGTCCTGGTCCTCGCCGACCGACTCCCTCAAGTGCGCTGGCGCAACCGCTCAGGCCGTGTTGAGCCTGAAGTCTGCTCGATTGTTTTTTGAAAAGGTGATCACTAATGATTGTTGTTTTTATGACCCAGGATCTCGACGACCCCAACTTATGGTCGGGAACATCCGGTATGATCCAGTCCACTCAGCTCGACGATAATTCCCGCATCACCCCGAACTGGGAACCCCCCGCCGGATCGACCTTCCCCAGCGCATCCCCCACGCTCACGTCATGCACGCCTCCCAGCGGTGCCACCTACACCGTGACCGGGGTGATCACCGGAACGCCCACCACCGGACGCGTCCCCGTCCAGGTCACATTCGCACCCGGGACCGGAGCGCAGCTTCCCACGACCCTGGCTGTCTCGGTCACGCTGAACTTCGGATCCCGAAGCTGACCGGCCATCCCATCGAGAACCAAACGGCGCGCGAACCAGGAGGTTCGCGCGCAATCTCCATCAATCAACCCAGATCCGCCACGATCCACCGGCCACCACCGCAACGTAACGCAACACAAGACGCAACCTGATCCGGCCTATCAAAGGATCATGTTGACTTTCTCAAACGATGGTTGTGCCAAAATGCCACATTTCTAGCAATTTGCCGTCGCCAAATTTAGACTCCATTTTTGTCGGTCGTCATCAAGTTCCGCAGCCCGAGGATCAGGTCAGCGACAGTTTTCCCCGCTCCTGAATCCATTTTGCCGTTTGTCTGCACTCTATTAAGAGGGGTGTAGCTCTCGATTCCGAACATTCCCTGTTGAGCCGGAAGAACTCGTTCCCACGGTCCGCCGTGGGAATGCCGTCCCGGACGCTCCTGCGTCCTCTTCCGTTGATCGTCGCCACCGTGATGAAGACGACGCAGAACGTCGAAGACTGCATTCCTGCGCGGGGCATGGGAACAAGTGGGGTCCTGCCGAAAAGTTCCAGAATCGTAAGCTATACCCCTGTAAGAGCACCCTGGCGATTGCACATCCGGACGCATGGATTCGATGACTTCTCGTAACTTAGTTAGACAAAAACTGCGATCTTCGAGATCTCAACAGGATCGATCGCGGTCGACCCGTCGGTGGCGTCTGGATCGGGTTCGGCCCCTGACCAAACTCTCTCCCGAACCCACGCCCAGCGTTCGCATCCAGCCCGTCGACTCACTCCTCATCCGGCTGACGGTCTGGATCTCCGACCACCTGAAATTCTCCGAATGGCCACGCGGGAACCACCCGATCACCCAGACCCGGTGAGCGAGCCAATCAGGCTGCCGAAGCACGGCCGAGGAATCACCAACCTCGGACCGAATCCCGCCGGTTTTCCGGATGTTGACTCGTCGAATGGGTCGAGTGCAACAAGCCCCACCACGCATTCACGGTGGGGCTCCTTTGGCCTGGTATGGTTACGACGCACTCCGTTCAGCCCGATCGCGGAGAAACAGGGTTTCGCTCGCCTCGAAATAACGAATCTATTGCTGGTGTTCTCGTCTCTGTACCAGCAACCGGATCGGATCGAGGTGGTTTCCATGATTGTTTCTCAGCGGCGGATCGAGGCGAATCGGCGCAACTCTCAGCTTTCGAGCGGTCCCAAAACCGAGGAAGGCAAGCTCAAGTCGCGGGCCAATGCGTTGAAGCATGGCCTTTGCGCGTCGGTCGTCGTGGCCGAGGACATGGCTCTGGTTCAGCAGCGCTCGATCGAGTTTTTCGAGACATTCAAACCGCAAAATGAAGTTCATGTCTGGATGATCGATCAGGCGGCCCTCTGCTCGATCAAGATTGAACGGAGTCAGCGGATCGAGCGCCGCGTTCGCGATAAAATCGCGCTTCGGGCCGAGCTGATGTGGGACCATGACCGGCGGTTCGAGGTCGAGGTGACCGCTCGATCGCTCGCCAAGGACCCGGCCGCGACCGTCGAGGCCCTCCGAGGAACCTTGCACGGCTGCGAGTGGCTGATCGCTCGCTGGGCCTTGCTCGCCCATGCCGCCGATATTCAGCCCGAAGGGTGGACCGACGACCAGAAACGGCTGGCCTTCGACCTCCTGGCCACGCCTCACGGATTCCGCGACGGACGGCAACCGTGCGTCGAGATCGACGACGAAGGGCGCGTGATCGAAGGGGCCGGCGACCCGGCCGGATTCGCTCGACGCCAGATCGCCGGACTCAAGGAGGAACGCGACATCGCGTCGAACGTCGACGAGGTCGAACGAGCCCTCGCCATGACCGACCTGACCAACGAAGGAAGCCCCGAGCTGCGACGACTCAGACGCTACGAGTCGAAGCTGCACTCGACGCTCCGCTGGTCGCTGAAGCAGGCCGAGATTCAATCCCCGTACCGCTGCGCCGACCCATCGCTCCGCCCGCACTGGGTGGCCGATCCCGAACCCGAACTGAAGCCCGAACCAAAAACGGCCGACGAACTGGCCTTCGAGAACTGGAATCCAACCGAACTCCAGCCGCCGTTCGACCTCGAACCGGACGAGATCCCCCCCGACGGCCAGAACCCCGATATCCCGGCCATCGCCGCCCAGCGTCGCGACAAAAAATTCCGGAAGGACGAAGCCCGCCGCCAGTCGCGCCGGCAGAAGGTCGAAAAACTCCGAGCGTAGCCAGACTCGGAACGGAATTTTGCGAACCATTGATCCGTCAGACCCGAAAACGGGCCTGGCGCCGGTCGCCGCTGCGCATCGGAAGGGCTTGGGACGAGTGGGCAGTCTGTTTAGGCTATTTGCAGAGATTGGGAATTATGGTTTTTCTTCGATTGGGGATTTCTGGGTGGATCTGTGCCGTGCGGAAACTCGCTCTATTCTACGCATTCTTCGCAAATATCGCAGTCCAACGGTCAGTTTGCTGGTCGGAGAATTGGTTCATGCGGAACGAAGCCATTATTTTGCGGTTGGGGGGGTGGTTTGGGGGTTTGTCCAGATTTTCTGTTGGTCAATGGTCGATCTTGCCCTCAAGCTTTCCGACGAAGCTCCTTCTGGAGTGCGAGAGCTTGCTCTCGCTCTGGCGACCGGAGCTTGCTCCGAGCCCGGGTGACCTGGCCAACGGCTTCCCCGTGGAGCAAGCTCCACGAAGCAGAGCGAGAGCAAGCTCTCGCACTCCAGAGAACAAGTCCGTCCGCGACCTCTGTCAGAAAATGCGAGCCCACCCGTCAATCGGCCCGAGGTTTGACTTTGGCTTGACCGTTCCGGGTCATCGCTTTACACTTCCGGCCGAACCGCCCGGGGGCGTCGAAGGTCCTGGCTCTGGCCGGGGTTGGACGGTCCGGGCAGGAGTTGCCCATCCAGGGAAGGCAAGAGGGCCGCACCGTGGAACAGCCGAACGATCCGTCGCCGACCTTGCTGGTACGGGCCTGGCGAGCCTGGCGACACCGAGGGGGCCGCTATGCCTGGCACAAGGCGATGCGCCGGACGCTCGGTCGCTGGCCAGGGTTCAAGCGGCGGGTGCTCTACGCCGACCCTCGCGAGTACTGGACGCTCCGGGGCGGGCTCGACTACTTCCGCGAGCAGGAGGGGCAAGAGGCCCGGTCAGAGCGGGCCGAGTGGGTGGCCCGGCGGATCAGCCGCTATCAACCGACGTCGATCCTCGAGGTCGGCTGCGGCTACGGCAAGCTGATCCGGGCGATCCGCGGGCAGACCGACGTTCCGATCGTGGGCGTGGATTTCAGCCCGACCCAACTCGAAATGGCGAAAACCTATCTGGATGGGATCAACGGTGTGAACCTTGGCCTGGCCTCGGGGGCGAGGCTGCCGTTCGCCGACAAGTCGTTCGACCTGGTCGTGACCTCGGCGGTGATCCTCCACAACGCTCCGCCCCTGGCCGAGATGATCCGCCGCGAGATCGTCCGGGTCGCTCGGCGGTTCGCGGCTCACAACGAAGACATCGACATTACTTACAATCGTTATGGCTACGACACGGCGGCGTGGTACCACGACCGAGGGATCGCGCTGGCGGAGGTCGGGCCGATCCCGAGCGCCCCGTATGACTCGCAGTTCTGCGTGGCCGAACTGTGGCCTCGCTGACCCGTCCGGTGGCCAGCCCGCTGTTACCCGACAAAGCCCCGAGCGACGGCCGGAAGGCGGTTCGCGATAGCCTGATCGTCACCCTGGGCGGTCAGGTCGAGCGGGCTTTCGGGACCATCACGGCGCTGCTCCTGCGGTGGTGGCTCGATCCCGCGCAACTGGGGGTTTACTCCGGGCTCCGGCTCTATCTCGACAACACCAACCGGTCGAGCCTGGGCGTGGGTCTGGGGGCGGTCCAGGAGATCCCGATCCTGAGGGCTCAGGGCCAGTTCGCCGAGGCGCAGCGGGTGGCCGACATCGCCCATACGACCAACACCCTTACGTGTGTTGTTTATTCGATGGGACTGATCGCCTGGGCGTATTTGCATACGAGCACGCTCTCGGACGAATGGACGTGGGGGTTGGTCGCGGTGGCGGGGCTGGCCTTACTGAAGCGGTACGAGAGTTTCCTGATCGCCGTCCTCCGGGCTCATCAAGAGTTCGAGTTGACGACAAAATTAGATGTGTTCGAGTCACTGATCTCGATCGTCGCCGTGGGATCAGGGTTGTGGCTGGCCGGGTTCTGGGGCTTGCTGGGCGCGGTGGGGGTGATCATTGGATCGAAGATTGCCTATCTGCGGTTGCATCATCCGCTCCGGTTCGGCTGGGCCTGGGATGGTCCGAGCGTGGCCCGACTGATGACGGTTGGCCTGCCGATCCTGGCCAACACGGCGGCCTTCGGCGCGGTCTTGAGCCTC
>JAJYCH010000383.1 GCA_021778575.1 Planctomycetota bacterium | reverse complement strand
GATGAAGTGGGGGCGAATCCCAGGGGAGTGCCTGCTCGTCAACCAGTCGCTTCAGGCGGGAGACCCCTTGCTCGGCGATGTCGGGGCCGGCGTCCGCGAAATTCGGGTCGCAAAAGTAAACCCGGCAGCCCATCGGCCGGGCCTGACGCGCCGAGCACCGGCCGTTTCGATCTTGCCAGGGGCAAGTCAGGCCATCGTCGAGAGGTCGGGACGGGGCCGGAGAGTCAGCCAGGAGCAACGCGAATTCGGGAGCGGAGACGAACAGGGTGTGGCCGTACTCCGCGAACCGGCAGCACCGCCCGCTGATCGCGCAAACCGGCGCGAGCCGGGCGACGGCCGTGTCAATCTCGCTATAGACCGCTTGCAGGGCCACACGAAATGAGTCGACGTCGAGTCCTGGGTCAGTCAAGTCGGGTCCGTTCATATCGTGTGGACTCGCTCGGCGCTCGCCCGGATCTCCTCAACGCTGAAAACCTGACCACGTCCCGACCCGGGACAGATCCCGGTGACGTGTTCCCAGTCCTCGCGAGTCGCGATATTCTCGGGCCAGAACGGCCAGGTCCGGCACTGAACCGGCCGGGCCTGATAGACCGTGCAGCCGGCCTTCTTGTCCCAGAAAATACAGTCGCCCCCGGGTCGTTCGACCAGGCTCAGGCGGTCGCCCACCTGTCTGACGAACTTCCGACCGAAGTCATCGACCGACAACCCCCGGAATTCGGCCAGTTGAGCGATCTCTTCGGCATTGACCCACACGTAACCCGGAGCCCCGGTGCAGCAGGCGCCGCACTGGGTACAGGTGAAGGCCAGGCCATCGCGATACCAGGGCTCGTCAGTCTCCTGACTCATGGACTCTCCCAGATGCTTGATCGTTCCGCAGGCGTGAACGAGTGTAGCAACCTTGCCGTCGATGCACAACCGGACTGGCTCCAAACTAATGATCCGTCGCGGTTTGCGACCGAGTCCGAGCCGGAACCAACGATGTTCTGGGGTATCCGGGAGACCTGCGAAGTCAACCGCCGATCGCGTGCATCAACCGCTCGGGCTTGATGAATCGGCTCGAATTGATCTCGTGGCCTTCCCATTTTCCGGCGACGCTGTCGCGGATCGCCCGGGCGATCTCCGCGTCATTGGGTTCGTTTTGGCGGAGCAGTGCCCGGAGATCGGTCTCGTCGAGAGCAAACAGGCAATTACGGAGCTTCCCGTCAGCCGTCAGGCGAATCCGGTTGCAACTTCCGCAAAACGGGCGGCTCACGCTGGCGATCACGCCGACTCGACCTCGACCGTCCACGTAGTCGTAATCGACGGCGGGAGCCCGAGGGTCCTGATCGGCGGCGGGCGTCAGTGGTCCGATCCCCTGACGCAATCGTTCGAGGATCTCCTCGGCCAGAAGAACCTTCGACCGGTCCCAGGCGTCGGCCACATCGAGCGGCATGTATTCGATAAAGCGCAGTTCCAGCGCGTTTTCACGGGCAAACCGAGCCAAGGGCAGGAGATCCGCCTCGGTCACTCCTTTGAGCGCGATGGCGTTGATCTTGATCGGGTCGAAGCCTGCTCGACGGGCGGCGTGAATCCCCTCGATCACCTGTTCCCAGCCATCGCGCCGGGTCAGCTCGCGAAAGCGGACCGGGTCCATCGTGTCGAGGCTCACGTTGATCCGTCGCAGACCGGCGGCTTTGAGCGGCTGAGCCAGTTCGGGAAGAAGTATCCCGTTGGTTGTCAAGCCGACGTCCTTGATCCCCGGGATCGCGGCGATCCGGGCTACCAGCCCCGGCAATTCACGACGGACCAGCGGCTCGCCACCCGTGAGGCGGATCTTGTCGATACCGAGGGTTGCCGCGACCCGGACGACTCGCTCGATTTCCTCGAAGCTCAGAAGATCGTGGCGAGGGAGAAACTGGACCGACTCGGGCATGCAATAGGTGCAGCGGATGTTGCAGCGATCGGTGACGCTGATTCTCAGGTTGTTGTGGACCCGCCCGAACGAGTCGATCAGAGGTAGTGGAGAGAAAGTCATGGCAATCGATTCGGCGGAAAGGCCAGATTCGAGCGGTGATCGCATCGATCAGGTTCCGGGTGGTAGATCCACGAAGCTCGCGACGTCCTCGACATCCTTCTTCCAGATCGGAACCACCTCCTTGAGCGTGTCGATCAGCCAGCGACAGGCCTCGAACGCTTCCTGGCGATGTGGGCAACTGACGGCGACGACCACGCTGATTTCTCCCGGATCGAGCCGGCCGACCCGGTGGACCAGCGCCGCTTCCAGGATCGGCCAGCGTGACCGCGCTTCGGCCTCAAGTTCGGCGAGTTTCTTGGCGGCCATCACGGGATAGGCCTCGTATTCGAGACCGATCGTCCGGGTCTCGCCGGTGATCTCGCGAACGGTGCCCAGGAACGAACAGACCGCTCCGGCCAGCGGGGTCCGGACCGATTCAATGATCGGCGTGGCGTCAATGCGGTCGGGTGTGATTTCGATCATGGGGGCGCCGGGATTTCGAGGCTCGATCCACCGCTCACCGGAGGGATCACCGCCAGTTCGGCGTCGTGGGGAATGATCTGCTGGTCGTTCCGAGCATATTCCGAATCGATGGCGATTCGCAAGAATGGCAGGAGCGGTATCAAGGCGGGACAGGCCCGGGCGAGCGCGGATCGAAGACCCCCGACGGTCGAGTTTTCGTCGAGCTCGACCGTCAGACTGGGTGCTCCCACCGTTTCCCGGGCCGAGGCAAACAGGAGAATCGTCGCTTTCATCGGAATCGCTCGCCGGGTGCGCTCAGCGCGATTTCGTGAGGTTCTCGAACAGGTAGAGCCCGCTCTTGCCAGGGCAAACGAGGTCGAGATCGCCGTCGTTATCGATATCGATGGCGGTCATCTGGAGTCCGGTCCCGGCGGTCCCGGCGGGGAAATCTTTCTGGGCGTCGCGGAGCGCGCCTTCCTTCGGGGCGTTCGTCGCGGCCTCGCCCTGAAAGATCACGTGCCGGTCCCACTTCTTGCCGGTTTGATCGTAGGTGAAATAGGCGATCACCGGAGCTTCGACCTCGCCCGGCTCGATCTCGTGAGCGTAAACTCGCTTGCCGGTGACCAGTTCATTCGCCAGGCCGTCGCCGTTGAGGTCGGCCCAGAGAAGCGTGTGAACCGACGAGAGCTTGTCGTCGATCGTCGCCTTGGTCCAGGTTCGTGCGCCCGAGGCCGACTTGCCTTGCTTCTCCCAGAACAATCCGAAGGCGTGACCGCTGCCGTAGACCAGGTCGGAAAGTCCGTCGCCGTCGACGTCTTTCGCCAGGATCTGGATTCCGGTCGAGCCGAGGTTCCAGTCGGGATGCCAGGTCCAGGTTCCCGCCTTGGGGTCGCCGGGGTTTTCGAACCACCCTTTGGGGGTCAAGAGATCCGACCGGCCATCGCCGTTGACGTCGCCGGTCCCGACTCCGTGGCCGGCGGCGGCGTTGCCGAAGTTGTGCTTGAGAAAGGTCATTCTCTTGGTCGGGCCGCTCTCCAGGACGTCGACAGGCGAGTACCAGACCACGGTATTGACCGTGTTCGGCAGGATATCAAGAACCCCATCACCATCGACGTCGACGGCGACGGCGGCCTCGCTCGGTCCAGGTTTGTCGATCTCGTGATAGGTCCAGGTCTCCCCCTTTTTGCCTGGGTTCTCGACCCAGAACACGTCCTTGTTGAAGTAAGAGACCGAGACGAAGTCCATCTTGCCGTCAGCGTTGACGTCGAACGGCAAGGTGGCGAAGCAGTTCCGGTAGGTCCGACCGGCCGGTTCGAGTTTGCGGACCGGGTAGGTTTTCCAGTCGGGCGCGTTGTACCAGGTGTCGCCGGACACGATGTCGAGCTTGCCGTCGTTATCGACGTCGAAGACGCCAGCGGCCTCAAACACACTCTTGGCGTTGATGTCGTGCTTTTTCCAGCGGACATCGTCGGCCCGGGAGACCGAGACCAGCAAGACCAGGCAGAGCAAGGCCGTCAAGTTGCGAGACATTCGAGCGATTCTCCCCTCGGGGTGGCGCGATTGGATCACTCAATCGTCGTCTTCTTCGTCATCGTCCTCATCGTCATCGTCGCTGTCGTCGTCCTCGTGAAGTTCCCAGCCGAGCGTCTCGGTGGCCTGGAGAATTGCACGGGTGGCCGGCGCGGGATCGAGTGCGTGGAGTTCAAAGTTGATCGCCGTGGCGTTACCGCTCTCGACCACGACGTAGGCTTTCAGCCGGAGCGGGGCAATTTCGAGCCAGGTCACGGTCGAAGACTCGCGGGTGACGATCACCGGCGCGGCCTCGGAAAGCTCGGCGACCCAGGAGTCAACCGAGGTTGGCGGCGTGTTCCAGGCCGGTAGGGCAAGATATTCAAGCATCGTAGGGCTGACGACCCGGACGAGAAAAGGAGCACAAGAAAAACTCAGAGTACCGAGATTCGACCCAACCACAAAGAGCCTACCTGGCCGCCGGACGATTCCTGAGCCGGGTCGGCCCTGGTATTATCCGTAAACCGATCAGTTCGAGGGCTTTCCGGGCTCAATCCGGTACGGAGGCGATCCATGCTCTTTCGAGTGCTGACAACTCGGCTGGCTACCGCGCTGTTGATCGTTCTGGCTCTCGTCCCTGGACCGGCGGGAACTCCGTCCGCGCTCGATCGCGATCCGACCGGCTGGACCGATCTTCTCGCCGACTCCGGGGCCGAGCTGAAGGGCTGGACCCGTGCCACTCTTCACGCGGCCGACAAGCTGAGCGAGCGGTCGCAATGGTCGCTTGACCCTTCGACCGGAATTCTGCTCTGCGAGGGGAACGGCGGGCATGATTGGCTTCGTTTCGATAAGGAACAAGCCGACTTCATCTTTCATGTCGAGTGGAAGTTCACGCCGGTCAGCTCCGGCAAGAAAGCGTATAACTCAGGGATCTACGTCCGAAATTCCGGCGACGCGAGGGTCTGGCATCAGGCGCAGGTCGGCAACGGTCCCGCCGCCTTTCTGTTCGGCGAAACATTTACCGCCGAAGGGGAGCTGAAACGCTTCGATTTCTCGAAGAAGCAGGCGGATAAACGGGTTCGACCGGCGGGCGAGTGGAACGAGTTCTAGATCACTTGCCAGGGTAAAGAGGTCAAACTCTTGGTCAATGGCGAGGTCGTCAACGAGTGGCACGACTGCGCGGTCCCTAAAGGGTTTCTCGGCGTCGAGGCCGAGGGGTATCGTATCGAATTCCGTAAGTTGATGGTCAAGCCGCTCTGAGCCGTCCGAGGTCCGAGGGATAACGCGATGTCGCAGAAAGTTGCCGTGTTCTGGCCCGGGGATTATCGCTCCAGGCCCAACGAGTGGGCCTTGCCCCAGGCCGAGGAAACAACCCGTCAACTGGTCGCGGCGCTCGGCAAGCTGGGCCGGTCGGCTTACGTGGTCGAGGGATTCTTGACCCGGCCCGACCAGGCGAT
>JAJYCH010000382.1 GCA_021778575.1 Planctomycetota bacterium | reverse complement strand
CTCTTGTCGTCGTCCCCCTGGTCGGGCATCCCGGCGTAGCCACCGGCGTCGGCCTTGGTCAGGGTCGCGCCGTCGGGGAGCCGGACGGTCAGGCGGCAGAGGACCGAATTTTCGCCCGGAAGGTATTCATCCCACCAGTTCTCAGGCCCGACAACATTGTCGAGCCGGTTCATCGCGGTCCGAGCCGTGATGTACTGGATCTGACGGCCCGCCTGGGTCCGAGACCGGGTCTCCTGAGCGGTGAACGGGGCGGCGAGAGCGGCGAACAGGTTAGGGAACTGGGTCATCGTGTCATCTCCCCCGCGGCAGGTCCGGTCAAGCCGGCGCCGACGGTCGTCCTAGGTACCAGTCAAAGCCAAACCATCCGCCCGAATCCCGGAGAAAACTCCAGGGTCGAGCGGATGGTCTGATTGTACCGGCTGGACGGTTTGTGATCAAGCGTATACTGAAAAATTTTCCAGTAATGCTTTTCTGATCAGGAGGTGATCTTGAATTCGTAGCGGCCCAGGAGCAGAACGAGCAGGAGGGTCGCCAGGATCATCGAGCCCAGGGCGACGCCGAGGAGAGCGACATAGATGTCGCTCTTGGGGGTCGCGACGTACACACCGCGTCCGGTGGCGGCTGCTCGGCCGCCGCCACCACGGGTTGCCGGGGTGGAACTACCGCGCGTTGAAGAACGTGGACGAGACAATGTCCCCCTCCTGTACCTTCTTCCCGTTGACGGTGTTACCGATGACGTCGGCGACCGCTTTGTCGGGATAAACGGTGATGATCTTGATCTTGCCGATGTACTCGGCCCGGGGTTGGATGCGGAAGACGTACAGTTCCTGACCAGGGCGGAGGCCATCGTCGGAACCGATCGTGATTTCCATCGAACGCTTGGTCAAGTTGAGTTCTTTGACCACACCTTCGACGGCGGGCGGAACCTTGTCGGGATCGAGATTGTCGATATTCTCGATCGGGATGCCCTTCTGGCGAAGGTAAGCGATGGCCCGGCCGTTGAAGCTCCGGAGATCCTTGGCGTTCTGTTCGGCGGTCGCCTTGGAACGTTCGAGAATCCGGATGTTGTCCTTCAGTTCGATGTTCTGGGTATTGAACTCGTTGGCCTGCGTCTGGGCCTTGGCGAGCGTCTCGTTCAGAACGTCGATCTCGCCCTTCCGAGCGGTGGCCTCGGCCAGCGAGACCTTGGCGTTATTCTGGGCAACCTCAAGCGCCGAGCGGGCCTGAGCCATTTCCCCTTCGGCGTCCTGGGTCTGCTTGGCCAGGTCGCCGATCTTCTTATCTTTTTCCGCGATCTGCTTCTTGTGCTCGTCTTGCGCGGTCTTGAGCTGGTTCTCGGCCAGGGCGAGTTGCGACTTCGCCGAGTCGAGGCTCTTTTTCAGCTCGTTGGTTTTCTTGGTGAGGTCCTCGGACTTGGCTTTCCAGTTCGTGGCGGTCGTGAAGACCACGGTGGAAACACCGAGGAACACGAGCGAGAAGGCCATGATGAGGATCACGAGGATCTTGCCGACGAACGTCATGGTCCCATCCCACCATTCAGTGTAAGACGGCTCGGGCTCACGTCCCTCGACGACGTCACGAGTCGGGCGAAGGGAAAGTGTTCGGGCCGTGCGGGTCCGGGAGATATGTCATGGGTGGCAAACGGTGCGACGATCGCCGCTTTCAGATGTCATCTTTGAGGATAACGCTGAAACCAACGATCGGGCAAGCGGGTCAACCACCAATTCGAGGAAACTCCACGAACCGGCTTCGAGTTGGCCGCTCTTTCCGAGGTCGTCCTAAACTTACACCACGACAAGCCCGACGACAAGGATGGAAGTTTGGCGAATCTGGGAATAATGGTCAGAACGCAAGAACCAGGTTGTCGATTCGGAACATCAGCCCCGGATTGCCGTTTGTGCCTGACGACTTTGCCGGGGTGAAAGTGTCCCGATCAGGACCAGGCCGATGGTCGAGGCCATGCAGAACAAACCGAGCCAATCGCCCCAGACGGTATAAAGCGACCGCCGTGAATCGAGTGGAGCGGTCTCGACCAGCAGTCCGCGCTGAAGCTTTGGCAGACTTTTCAAGATCCGGCCGTTGCCGTCGATCATCGCCGAGATCCCGGTGTTTACCGTCCGCGAGAGGGGGACCCGGTGCTCGATGCAGCGGAAGACGCTGACGGCCAGGTGCATCTCGTGCTCGTCGGTCTCCTTGAACCAGCCATCATTGGACAGGTTGATCAGAACGTCGGGCTCGCGATTGTCGGGAGCCTCGGCGAAGAAGCGGCGGACGACGTGGGGAACCGTGTCCTCGAAACAGATTGCCGTCGCGAGCCGGTAGGGGCCGAGATCGAACCAGGCCGCCTCCTGACCGTGGTCGAGAAAGTGGAGCCGGGTTCCTCGATAAGGGGTGAGCCGGATCAGCCAGGGGAGTTGCTTGAGCAACGGGACGTATTCGCCGAACGGCACCAGGTGGAGCTTGCGGTAGATCTGGAGCGGCAGGCCGGGACGGAACAGGATGGCGGCGTTGAACTTGAGGTAGCTCGACGGCTTGATCTCATAGATCGACGTCCCGACGATCATCGGGATGCCGACCGCGTCGAGAATCCGGGCGAAGTGAGCGTCGACGGCGTCGCGATTGGTCAGCCAGCGGTCGGCCGAGTCGTCCGGGTCGACTTCGCGCTTGACCTCGATGTCGAGGCTCTTGCGGTCGAACTTCGGGTCGATCCGGTAAAAGCTCCAGGGGTTCGACGTCTCCGGCCAGACGATCAGGTCGGGCCTGGGATTGAGCCGACGGGCCCGGTCGATCAGCGCGTCGAGGTCGGCCTGGATCGCTTCGGGCTTCCGCTTCAGGTCCGAATCGAACTCATTGACGTCGTTGGTCTGGAGCGACGCGATCCGAGGACCGGGCTGAAACTGGGCAGTCTCGACCCGGAACACTCCATAACCGACCGTCGCCACCACCGCCAGACCGACCACGACCAGCCGGACCCGCTGCCCCAGCGCCAGACGAACCCACCACGACCCCTTGACCCGGGGACGAAACAACGGCTCGGTCAACAGGTCCACCAGAAACGCATTCACCACCGCGATCAGGAAACTGAGTCCCAGCGCCCCCGCAAAGTCGGCAATCTGGGTCAAATAGAGCATTCGGTACTGGCTATGAGCCAGATAGTACCAGGGAAATCCAGTCAGGGTGTGAGCCCGGAGATATTCCAGAGCGACCCAGAAAATCGGCCCGGCGACGATCAGCGGCAGTCCCAACCGTCGGCGGGCGAATCGGCCGAGAAAAACGAACCCAGGCCACCAGATCGACAAAAACAAAGACATGACGATCCAGCCGAGCCAGGCGCTCTGATCGGTCGCCCAGATCCAGCGGATCGCCAGGAGCCAGAAAGTGAGCCCACCCACCCAGGCCCCAAGGTAAATCGATCGGGCCGAACGCTGGCTCACTACCAAAAGGAACAACGGGACCAGCGCGAGCCAGGCCGACCACGACCATTCGACCGGTGGAAACGACAGCCAGAGAATCACGCCCGAGACGAACCCGAGGACAACCGGATGGGGTAAGCCGATCTGTTTCGGGGCGGTTGACGTCGCCTCTCCAGGTTGCTCGGCCGCCGTTAACGGGGTCGCCATGAGTGGGTCCTTGGCCGGTGATCCTGGCCCGATCGTTGATTCTCAAATCCTTCGGAGACACGTACTATACGGAAAATCGGCCGGAGATCCATCCGACTCGTGTTAAGCGTATTGTGTCGAAGGGAATTTGGGCAGAAAGGGGACGAACTCTCCCGGGGCGAACGGACGATCTCCGGCCGGGAACGCCGCGAATCCGTCGGCGAGGGCCACGGTTCTGAGGTCGGCCGAGCCCGCCCAGTCGAGCGGAATCAACTTCCCCTGGTCGAGCCGGGCCGGGTGATAGGTTGGCCGATCCCCTCGATGATTGTATGGCTGGCCGAGCGGAAACGAAGCCAATTGGGTTCGTTTTGGCGAATGCCCCGCCAGGGCTTCGAGAGCCGGTCGAACGAACAGAAGGAACCCAACCACTCCGCTGACGGGGTTGCCGGGGAGACCGAAGACCAGGACTCCGGGCCTCTCCCCCCGACTCGGACCGACGCCGAACCAGATCGGTTTGCCTGGCTTGACGTTGACCTTATGGAAAACCGGCTCGACGCCGAGTTTGATCAAGGTCGAGGGGACCAGATCCCTGGTTCCCGCCGAGACTCCGCCGCTTACGAGGAGAACCTCGGCGGAACTGAGGGCACACCTCAGCGTCATTTCGAGAGGTTCCTCGTCATCACGCACGCTTGCCCAATCCCCGATCACCGAAGCCCCGCGATCGACGGCCAGCAAGCCTAGCATCAGTCCATTGGTGTCGCGGATCTGGCCTGACTGTGGCTGTTGCTGGAAAGGAACTAGTTCGTCGCCGGTCGTCACGATCGCCACTGAAGGCTTGGGAATCGCCAGCACCTTCTCCCGTCCAGCCGAGGCGATCAAGCCCAGTGAGGTCGCGTCGAGATAGGTTCCTCGGCCCAGGAGCAGATCCCCAGCCTCCATCTCTCGACCGCGAACCATTCGATTCTGGCCGGGAACGACGGGTCCGGGGAGGATGACGAACGAACCGTCGAGCCGGGACTTCTCGACCATGACCACGGCGTCGGCACCCGAGGGCAGGGGGGCCCCGGTCATGATTCGCGACGATTCTCCAGGCTCGATCGGGCGACTCGGCATCCGCCCCGCCGTGATTTCCTCCATAACCTGAAGGCGATGATCGCCGGCTTCCTCCAGATCGCTCGACCGCACGGCGTATCCATCCATGGTCGCTTTATCAAACGGCGGCAGATCGATGTCGGCGACAATCTCTTCGTCCAGGATCAACCCTTGCGCATTGATCAGGTGGGTCGACCAGGCGGGCCGAGGCTGGCAATGGTCGAGAATCGCCTCGATCGCCTCGTCGATGCTCAGCATGGCCGGGCGGCCAGCGCGCCTTCGACGAAGTTCTTGAGGAGCTTGGTACCTTCCAGCGTGAGGAAACTCTCGGGGTGGTACTGCACGCCTTCGAGTGCCAGGGAGACGTGGCGGACCCCCATGATCTCGTTCTGATCGGTCCGGGCGACGACCTGGAGCGAGTCGGGCAGTGTCCCCGGGCGGATCACCAGGCTGTGGTAGCGGGTGGCCTCGAACGGATTGGCCAGTCCTCGATAGACGCCCAGTCCATCGTGGTAGATCAGTGAGGTCTTGCCGTGCATGATCCGGTCGGCCCGGACGACCTCGGCCCCGAACGTCTGGCCGATGCATTGATGCCCCAGGCAGACACCCAGGACCGGAATTCGCGGGGCGAACCGCTCGATCGCGGCGTTCGAGATCCCCGCCTCGTTGGGCGTGCACGGGCCGGGCGAGATGATCAGGTGGGTCGGATTCTTGGCGTCGATCTCGTCGA
>JAJYCH010000381.1 GCA_021778575.1 Planctomycetota bacterium | reverse complement strand
CGACCCGAGGCTGGGCCGAGTGGGCTGGATCACTCCCGAGTTCATCATCAGGAGCGCGGGCTCGTGATTGGGGACGTCGGTATACATCGAGCGGATGACGCAGAGGTCGTCGGCTCGCTCGGCGAGCTTGGGAAACAGCTCGCTGATATCGATCCCGGCCTGGCCGTACTTGGCGAACTTGTAGTTCGTCGGCATCAGCTTGCCGCGCCCGTTGCGTCCCTTGCGGACCGACTCGGGCGCGGGTTCACCGCTCCGTGTGGCGAGCATCGGCTTGGGGTCGAACGTATCGACGTGCGATGGTCCGCCGTTCATGAACAGGAAGATCACCCGCTTCGCCTTGGGGGCGAAATGCGGAGCTTTGGGAGCCAAGAGGTTGGTTGCTGATCCCGCCCCGTTTGACTCGTCGGCGAGAACTCCCGCGAGGCCCAGAGCCCCGAACCCGCCGCCCATCCGGCGAAGCCAGTCGCGGCGGGTTGTCATTCCATCGAACAGGCCAGGGTTTCTCATCAGCGATCACCTTTTCAACAATTGATTCAGGTCGACGGAGCGACGGCCGACCGTCACTCGCGTCTTTGTCGCCAGCCGTAATAGCCCAGTCCGAAGACCTGCGCGGTGGCCAGCATGGCCCAGGATTGGGGTTCGGGCACCGACACCAGGCTGATGCTATCGGTCTCGTTCGCCGCGTCGACGTAGTTGACCGTGACCACCCCCGGTGTACCCGGATAACTTTGCGAGCCCCCGCCGGTCCAGGCGACGGCGTCGTGCGTGGTCTGACCAAGGATAACATTTGACCAGACCACCCCGTTGATGTACGAACCGTCGGTCAGGTTCTGGGGGGATTGGCCAATGCTCGTCATTCGCTTCAGCGTGTTCTGGTTCAGGCTTCCCACCGACCAGCCCTGGTTCGCCGTGTTGACCAGCAACGTCACACTCTCGTTGATGATCTGACCGTTACCCGTGTAGCCGTTCGAAAAATTGCCGCCGTCGAGGCCTGTGGCGGTCACGACCAGATTGACGAAGCCCAGGGTACCTGACGCCACGACCGCGAACGAGAGCGAGACCGTCTCGCTCGCCGAGAACCGGTCGCCGTTGGTCGGCCCCGTCTGGCTATTGCCCGCCCCGGAGGCGAAGAGCGCCCAGTTGTTGAAGGTTTTACTGTACTGGAACCCGGCGTCGACCGCTCCGGCCCCGTTCGAATTTCCCCATCCACCCGCGTACACGAAAGCCGTGTCATTCCCGACCATGCGGATCTGTGACGAACCCGGGAGATAGACGTTGGCCGCCATATATGAATAGCCCGTGCTCGAATAAACCCGCTGATAAGGCCCCGTACCCGGGAAGACCGGCGGGATGTAATCCGCGGAGACCTCGGCCTGCACGAAACCAAGAGCCAATAACACCAGCACCCACATCACCATATTCTTCATCTCAGCACGCTCCGGTACCCGTTTGTCAGGCGGAAAAGGCTCGACCGCCGACGATTATCAGTCGGCCACGAGAACCTTGTCGACACGGGATGCCGGAAGATGGGAAAAATGGGTCATGGCGACTACATGAACTTGTCCAGTTTTGTCCAATTTTTCCGCCCTTGTGATCCTCCAAGACTGCATGAATTGTCTCAATCCAGGAACAGGAATTCATTGGATCCGAGCAAAACCTGAGCGTACTGTTCCCAGCGGCTGAGCGAGCCTTTGGGCTCGTCGCTGGAGGTCAAGAACGCGACGGCCAGGGCCAATTCGCGGTCGGTCGCGGGTCGAGCGTAGAGCATCGGGAAGGCCCGGCGAACTTTTTCGGCGTCGTCGCCGGGTCCGCTGGTTAACCGGGCGGCAAGTGCCCTGGCCTGGCGCTCCATGAACTCGCTATTGAGGACGAAAAGTTGCTGGAGCGGCACGGCGGTCACCGTCCGCTTGTCGCTGGTAATGTTGGGATCGGGAAAGTCGAACAGGCGCAGGAGCCCATCAAGGTTATGCCGGCTCACCCGGGCGTAAAAAGTCCGCCGCTGGTTCCCGGGAGAGTTCAGGTCGGCCGAGGGACCGCCGATCGTCTTGTCGAGATTTCCCGAGACGCTCAGCATCGCGTCACGCCACGGTTCGACCTCCAGTCGTCGGCGGTTCGCTCGCCAGAGGTGGACGTTGGCCGGGTCGATCTCGGCGTTGGTCGGGTCGGTCACGGCGGCCAGTTGATAGGTGCTCGACAGCAGGATCTCGCGATGTAACGCCTTGAGGCTCCAGCCTTTCGTGACGAACTGGCTGGCCAGATAATCGAGCAGTTCGGGATGACTGGGCAGTTCGCCCATCCGGCCAAAGTTACTGGGCGTGGCGACCAGTCCTCGACCAAAGTGGTGTTCCCAGACCCGGTTGACCAGCACGCGAGCCGTCAGCGGATTGTCCGGGCTGGCGATCGCTCGGGCCAGTTCGAGCCGGCCGCTCCCACTGGTGGCGAACGGCGGCGAGCCTTCGGGCGACAGGATCGACAGCGATCTTCGAGGGGCCTCGGCGCCGGGAGTGGCGGGATTCCCCCGGAGGAAGACCTTCATGTTGGCCGGCTTCGGCCCCTCGGTCAGCGAGTGGTAGACGGCATACTTGGGGGGAGCAGCCTTCTTGATCGCCTCCAGTTCCGCTCGTTTCGCCTGAAGGCCGACCTTGGCTTCGGCCGCTAGATGTTTCTCTACCTGATCTTTCGGCAGGCCGAACAGTCCGTCGGCCGAACCGACCTCGCGGAGCAATTCGGCATCTGCGGCAGCCAGCGCAGGAACCGGTTCCGATCCGTTGGCCGTCGCGGCGGCTCGCTGAGCCTCAATCGCCACTCGAAGTGCTTGTGTGGTCTTGAGATAGCTCTGGAACGCCTCGGCCGCGGCGGCGACCTCGGCCTGGACCGAGCCGTCACGCGAGAGGTCGACCTTCGGGTCCTGGCCGGCCACAAGCTTCCGCCACCGGTTCAGCGCAGGCCGCTTATCATCGGGCTTCGGTTCGAGATATTTGACCCAGCGGTCGAGGAACAGAGCTTCGAGCTTCTGCTCCTTGGCGAAGTCGGCCGTCGAGAGGCCGGGGTTCGTCTTCCGGCGATTGGTCAGGGTCCATGCGGCGATGACATACCGGGCTGATTCCGAACCGACCGCCGCTTCGCTCCACCGCGCGGATTCGGACTTCAGAGCCGTCGCGATCTCGGCCGTCTTCGCCTTGATGGTAGCCTGGACCTTGTCGTAAGCCTCGACAGCATCAGGGGCTACGGCGGGATATTCCTTGTAGGCGGTGCTTGAGAAGATCCCCGCCAGTGCGTAGTAATCGGAAGTCGGGATCGGGTCGAACTTGTGGTCGTGGCAGCGGGCGCAGGCGACCGTCAGGCCGAGGAATCCCCGGGTCAAGGTATCAACCCGGTCGTCAAGCTCGTCGTAAACCGCCCCGCCGTAATAGACGGGGCCGAGGGCGAAGAACCCCAGGGCCGCCAGCCGATCCTCGCGGCCTGGCCCGTCAATCAGGTCGCCGGCGATCTGTTCGACGACAAACCGGTCATAAGGCAGATCCTCGTTCAGCGCCTTGACGACCCAGTCGCGATATTTGTACCCGTTCGGGTACATCCGGGCGTCAAAGGTGTGCGCCTGATCCTCGCCATAGCGGGCGACGTCGAGCCAGTGCCGACCCCAGCGCTCGCCATAATGGGGGCTGGCCAGCAAGCGGTCGACCACCTTCGCGAAGGCTTCGGGCGACTCATCAACGACAAAGGCGTCAACCTCCTCGACCGTTGGCGGCAGGCCGATCAGGTCGAAAGTTACCCGACGGATCAAAGCCCGCTTCTCGGCCCGGGCGACCGGGCGCAACCCCTTGTTTTCCAACTGGTTGAGAATGAATCGGTCAATCGCCCCCTGTGGCCAGGACTGATCCTTGACCGAAGGGATCGGAGGATTCTGGACCGGGCGGAATGCCCAGAAGTTCCGGTCCTCGGCCGTGATTGTCCGAGCCGCCGAAGCCGTCGGCGGTCGGATGTCGCTCGCCGTTTCCGGCCAGATCGCGCCGTCGCGAATCCAGCGGGCAAGTGCCTCGACCTCACTATCCTTGAGCTTCCCCTTCGGCGGCATCCGGAGATCGGCCGAATGGTTGACCGCCTCGACCAGCCGGCTCGTCTCGGGCTTGCCAACCTCCACGGTCGGCCCCGATTCCCCACCGCGGATCAGGGCCTCACGCGAATCGAGCCGGAGCCCGGCCTTTTGCTTATTCGCCCCGTGACAGCCGATGCAATGGGCTTCCAGAACCGGCCGGACCTTCGCTTCAAAAAATTCCAGCCGCGCCGGGTCTGGTTTTCCCGAAGCCGAATCATCGGAAAAGGTTGCGGTGAAACCAGAGGCCAGCGTCAGTACACCGGCGAGGATGATCGTCCGGCCCATGAGGAGTCCGATCCCTCCCTTTGATCCGAGGATTATCGCGAAATCGCTTGGCTGACGGCGGGTAAGGCGGTTCGGTCGGTCGGCGGGCAAATCCGGCAATCTTTCCTGAATCCTAACTCTTGAAACCATCAGATACAACCAGGAATCGGACGTATTTCCACCAAATGTTAAAAATCATGGCGCCGCCATGGAGGAAGAGTTACGCGGTGGATTCTCGCGTCGATTACCAGAAAGGTTTGACGCCCGCCTTCTCAAAATAAGGTTCGAGCCGGTTGGCCAGCGTCTTCCAGTGATGGTGCGGGACGGCGGGGTAAAGGTGATGTTCAAGGTGGTACAGGTGATCGAACGAGATCAATTGCACGATTCGACTGCGGAATAGCCGAGTTCGGGTGAGCGGAGTCGCTTCGCGGCCGTCATGAGTCAGGTAGACCGTGGCGAACGGGAAAATCCAGCTTCCGGCGATGACGAGCGTGGCATAGACGATCGGTCCCACGCTCCAGCCGATCGAGGCCACGGCCAGCCCGACGAGCCCGATCACCACGGCGACCTCGATCAGAAGTCGTCGCCTCATCGGTGGATGGGTCTTCCAGGCCCAGAGCCAGAGCCTTGGTTGCGTGGTCGGTCCGCTCGCGATCGCCTTCCAGAACGACCCGTGAGCGGTCTCGCCTTCGATGTCGTCGTCGTCGAGCAGATGTTGATGATGGTGGAGGTGCGAGAGCCGGTAGGCCGTGCCACTCCGGAGCGAGAGCCCTTCGATCAGGCTGAGCATGAAGTCGTTGAAGCGTCGAGGCAACCGGAGGGTCCGATGAACCAGGTCGTGAGACGACGAACCGTAAGTGACGAACGAAAGCGCCATCACGGAGAGAACCGCGAGCGGCCACCAGCCGAGCCAGGCGAAGAACGCATAGCTTCCCATTGCGAGAAATGGAAGCGAGAGCGTGAGCACCTGCCGGGCTCGCGAGACCCCGAGCAGGTCGCGCCCCAGTTGATCGAGCGAGGGCAGCGTCGGTTCATTCATGACGCTTCCCTCGGCGAAGAACTGGCAGT
>JAJYCH010000380.1 GCA_021778575.1 Planctomycetota bacterium | reverse complement strand
TCCGCGAATATCTGAAAGTGGTGTTGAAGGTCAGCCAGAACCTGCACGCCAGCACCTTGCCCATGCTCCTGGCGGCAAATCATGGCGAGACCACGCTGACCAGCGGCCTGCGGCGTGAAGGAGAGATCCTGACGAAGCTCGGGCTCGACCCGAAGTCGATCTCGTTCGGCGGTGGAGCGGGCGGCTCCCGATCCGACCTGGTCACCCCTCGGGCGACGGTTAACTTGCTCCGGGCGATGGCCGCCCGGCCCGACTTCGCCAGTTACGACTCGGCGCTTCCCGTGCTCGGTCGCGATGGCACACTGGCCCGAGCCGTGGCTCCCGAGAGCCCCGCCAAGGGGCACGTCCGGGCCAAGACGGGAACCTACTGGGTCGAGAACGCGCTCGACGGCCGCGCCGTGATGGTCAGCAAGGCGCTGGCCGGCTATCTCGAAACGGCTTCGGGCCGGAAGCTGACGTTCGCCTTCTTCGTCAACAACGTCCCGATCGAAGCCGTAGGCGGAACCATCCCCGAAGCCTCGATCACCGCCGGCCGCCACCTCGCCAAACTCTGCGAGATCTTCTACGCCGATACTTCCGAATCGACCGAGCCCGTCGCGGTTCCCGCTGATCCGATCAAGACAGGGCGGTGAGAAGGTTGACGAACGATGCCGATCCACGATTGGACAAGTCTGGAACCCGGCGACTTTCACCACTTCCAGCAGGGTTGGGTGGTGAACCTGACCAACGCCTTGAACAGCGGTCTGTTGCCGCCGGAATCCATGGCGATGACCGAGCAAGTGACCGGCCGACCGATCCCCGATGTCGTGACTCTTGAGTCGCGAACTCCGGACGAGGAAGCCAGGAGGGCCGACCGGGTGGTGATCCGTCACGGCCGAGGAAAGGTCGTCGCGATCATCGAGATCGTCTCACCCGGCAACAAGGATAGCCGGAATTCGATTCGATCCTTCGTCGAGAAGGCGGCGGATATTCTCAATCAAGGGGTCAATTTACTGGTCGTCGACCTGTTCCCGCCGACGCCTCGCGACCCTCGAGGGATTCATCAGGCGATCTGGGACGAATTCACGGAAGAACCCTTCGACGTACCCCCCGGCAAGGTCTTGACCGTGGCGTCCTACCTCGGTGGGGACAGCCCGACGGCGTACGTCGAGCCGGTGGGAGTCGGCGACGCGCTCCCCTCGTTACCGATCTTCCTCTCGGCCAGCCGCTACATTCCCGCCCCGCTCGAAGCGACGTATGAGCAAGCCTGGCAGGTTTTTCCCGGCTTGCTCAAGAAAATCATTGATCCGACCATGCCTTGATGGACTGGTCGGATCGATGATTTGAGATATCTGTGAGTGTTGCCTAAAAACGGGTCATGGCTTCGGTGCGGCGCTGGCCATCGATTCGAGAAGCTGATCCACCGCCGAGTCGATCGTCGAGCCGTGGAGATCCTTGTAGCGGATGATCCCCTGGGCGTCGATTACCAGGACGGTCGGATAGGCTCGAACGTGGTAGCTCTTGGCGATTGGTCCGGTGTCGGGGGCTCCGTCGTTCCAGTTCGGCCAGGTGATCCGTTCGGAGGTCATCGCCTTGGCCGCGACGGTCTTGTCCTCGTCGCAGTTGACGCCGAGCATGACGAAGGGCTTTCCTTTGAGGCGCTCCACCAGCTCGCGCTCGTGGGGGACAGCCGCCATGCACGGCCCGCACCAGGTTCCCCAGAAGACCAGCGCGACGACCTTGCCGCGATAATCCGACAGCTTGAGCGGCTTGCCATCGAAGTCAACGCCCACGATCTCGGGGGCAGGCTTGCCGACGGCGAGGTTGTGCATCTCGTCAAGACGTGCTTCGGCGACCTGCCCGAGCGTCTGCTTGCGAGCGACGATCTCGGCCGCCTGGCGAAGTTCGTTCTCGGTCAGCAGCTTACCATTCATTGATGGCTTTGGCTCCTTGAGCAGAGCTTCGATCCGGCGGGTGTTGATGGTCCGGTATGGGACATCGGCATAACTACCGATCACTTCTTCATACAATCGCTCAGCCTCGGCCCGAACTTTTTCCGGCTCAGACTCGCGTAAAGCCAACATGTATGCATAAGATTCGATGGACTGCTCGATCACCTTGTCGACGACCTTGCCATCGGGCTCCACGAACCCCTTGAACGTATTCGATCGGCGGGCCTTGACGTTGCGCGTCCCGCGGGCATACTTGGCTTTCGTCTCCAGGTACTGCGCCAGTGCGAGCCGTGCCATTCCCTTGGATTCTGGATCGTTGGCCGCCGCGACAAATCCATAAAGTAAGACGTCACGCTGCGGCGATACAATATTATCGAGCCCCAGACCGATCCGAACGGTATCGGGATCGTCGCCATGATGGCGAATCAACAGGGCAACGGCTCGGCCGTATTCGTCGCCGAACGGTCCCTCCTCGGACCGACCAGGATGATCGATCACCCAGAGCAGTGCATCGCGAGCCCCGGCGGTCTTGGGCGCGGTGATCGCCAGTTCAACCATCTTCCGGCAGTAAGCCACGTCATCGGGATACATCGTCCGGAACAGTTTGCTACGCTCGGCCGGCGTTTGCACCTTCTCGGCAGCCTCGCGGAATCGAGCCATCTCGGAATCAAATTCGGCCTTGAGCGCGGTGAACTTCGCCGTCGGATCGGTGTCGGAAGCGGATTTCGGAAGATCCTTCGCAGGCTCGTCGCCTAGGCTCCCGGCTTCCGAACGGTTGGTGGAGATTAGCAAGGCGAAAAGAACCAGAGCGGTTGATCCGAGCGGTCGCATGGCGTTCTCGCTTTAGGTCTAAAGGTCGGGATGAATCAAATTGGACAGAGTTTTCGATCAATCATATGTAGGGTCCGCTGTGCGGACCGTGTCTTGTGCGCTGGTAGCGACGATTCCGGTGGGAAACCGGTTTCGATCCGACGACCACGGTCCGCACAGCGGACCCTACAATCGATCCGCCAGCGAAAACTCACTCATCGACGCACATATGGCGATTTTCGACCGGGACGGGTAGGGGGAGCTTGGTCGCGATTTTGGGCGCGGGCGGCACGGTCTCCGCGGCGTCCCAGCGACGGTTTGACGCATCCAGATGTTGGTAGGCGGCGGGGTTCATCGCGTGGACCCGAAGCTCCTGCGCCGGCAAGGGGATGACGATCCCGGCGGCCTCGAACCGTCGCTGAATTTCGCTGTAGATCCGGTGTTTGACTCGCCCCATCAGGCTCGGTTCGGGGACGAAGACACTGAGATTGAAGAGGAGCGAGGAATTTCCCATTGAATCGAGGAGCGACGACGGAACCGGATTGTTGAGAACATCGGGGTCGGCGTGCGCGATCGAGAGCAGGAGGTCGGTCACCTTGTCGGCGTCGGTCCCGATGGCGACGCTCACGTTGATCGCGACGCGAACAATCTTATCTTTGTGTGTCCAGTTGATCACGTTTCCCGTGATGAACTGGCGGTTGGGGACGATCATGCTCTGGTTGTCGCCGTTGATGATCGTGGTGGCACGGATGTTGATCCGGTCGATCTTTCCCGTCATGTCGCTCACGCTGACGATGTCGCCCACCCGGATCGGTCGTTCGAGCAAGAGGATCAAGCCGGAGATAAAGTTCGAGACGATCTCCTGCAAGCCGAACCCCAGACCGACACCAAGCGCGGCCAGGACCACGCCGATCCGCTCGATCCCCAGATGCACGGCCGATAGCGACGCGAGGACTCCCACGCCCAGGACCAGGTAGCGGCAGAGCGTGACCACGGCGTAACGAATGCCCGGATCTTCGGGCATTCTTGGGAACACAACCAGAGTGAAGAACGTGTTCAAATAACGCCAGATACCTGCGGTCACGAAGATGATGAAGACCATCTTCACCACGTCGCCGACATTGACGACCGTGTCGGCCGAGAGGGTCCAGAGCGTTTGCTTGCCGATATAATCAAACAAGGCCAGGTCGATATTCCAGATCGTCGAGAGTCCGAACGCCCCGAGCAAGAGCACCACCACCTTGGCCAGTGTCCGGAGCTTGCCGTCGTTGTCGTCGATCTCCGCCGTGGCCGGAGTCTCCTCGGCGAGCAGGGTCTCGGGCTCGTCCCTGATCCAGCGCCAGGTTTGCTTGTCGATGATCTGGAGCAACAGCCGATACGTTCCGTAGCAGGCCCCTGCCAGGAAACCACTGAGAAAACCGCCAAAAATCAGCCGGCGGGCCGAGAACCGAAACCCCGTGCCATCGAGCAGCAAGACCAGGCCGAGAACGGTCAGAACTGTCGTCGTGACAGCCCGTCGATACCGGCCGAACCACCCCAGGCGGGTCGGTTGTTCATTCAACCAGTCGAGCAGCGGCGAGTTCTTGCGGAGCAAGCGATAGGCGAGTATCCAGCAAGTCAGCTCGAACCCGATCACCAACATCCGGCTCAGCGCGATGGCCGAGATCGGTCGTCCACCCGGAGCGATGATCCCCTCGCGGAGCAAGAATTCCGGGATCAACAGGACTGATCCAGCGATCGCCAGGGTCATCACCACCCGGCGAAGCTGAATCGTGACCTCGCGAGGAGCGAGCAAGACCTCCTCCGCCCAACCACCACGACGGAACGCCACCCGGCCCGAATTCGCCACGAACAACGCCAGCGCCAGCCCGAGCAAGAGCAGGCAACTCGGCAAGGCCAGATCGCGGGGCCAGGGAGCGACCCTGGCCGCGTACGCCATCAACGCCAGATAGACAGGCCAGGTCGCCGCCGAAGCGATCCCGATCAACAGACGTCGCAGTTCTTTCATGGGGAGGACTCCGGTCGACGTTCGTGAATCAATATTTATTTTAATGTCAGTTTTTGATCAGCCGTCGATGCCTTCGGGGGCCGGATAGTCGGCCAGGCTGAGCGCGACGTCCGGCGCGGGCGAGCCGGAGAGCCGGAATCGATCGAGCGCGCGTTGGCCCAGGAAGAGGGGCAAGGGAAGCACGATCAGGCCGAGCGCCGCGAGGATGAACTCGGGTGTCAACCGGCTCCAGAGGTTCCGGTCGCCCGACTCGAAAACCAGCGCCACCAGTGCGCTCGCCAGACGGACCGAGTCGTCTCGAGCGTGCGCCAGGGTGGCTGATCCGAGCGGTTCGGCATCCCTGATCCAGAAAATATGCGTGCGAATGAACGCATATTGCTGATCAAGCGTGTCGATGCGCTTGAGCACGTAATTGTGGGTGTCCTCGGCTTTCGACGCCAGCTTGCGGAGAATGTCGCGGCGGCGATTGAGCAGCGAGAGGTGACGCGATTCAAGTTCTTCGAGCATCGCGTTCGCCTCGGCTCGACGCCCCGCCGGAATCTGTTCGAGGAGCGATTCGCGATCGAACTGGTCCGCGCCGGCAACGCGGCCATGGGCATCCACGGCCATGAGCCCGGAGGGAAGGACGAGCTCGCCTACGCGTATGCATGCGCCATAAGCGGCCATGGGCGGGATATCGGCCTTCACCACCT